>JAIPGX010000021.1 GCA_021735465.1 Candidatus Babeliales bacterium
AATTTTAAATTTTTCTAATAGTATTTTTAATTTTATTTTTTCTTTATTTTATAAACTAACTATATATATCTATTACTAATTGTCAATAAGTTTTATTTATTTAATTAAATCAGGAAATTAATATTTATTTTACATATTAAAATACCGGCATTCGAGAAATGCCGGCGAATTTTAAATACAAAATTAAGTTTGTAATAACTATTTAATATTGATGTTTTAAAGATGTGGGTACAGCTGCTTTTTAATTAAAAAAAGACAAAAAAAACTGCAAGATTTCGCTAATTTTCTAAATTTAGGCATTAAAATTATTTGAAGATGTCTCATAATTGTACGTAAAAGGCATAGCCTCATTAAATTCTTTAAGCGTAGAATTTACTTGTTCAATTTGTTTTTCTGTCAATGGAGCTTTAGATATTTTAGGCCTTTTTTTCCAATCACCAATCTTGAATTCAAGCTTTTTGGCAAATTTATAGCCTTTATAATTTAATTGGCCTTCTTTATCCATAATCTTTGAGATAAAAGAATTTTTATTTAGATTAAAATCTTTTCCAATTTTATAGCCATTTGGTAACTTTGCACCATTTCCTGGAACAATAAAATAACCATCTTTTGATTTTAATAATCTATAATAAATACCAAACAATGTTGGATCTTCTTTTAAATATGGACCCTTCCATCTCTCTGGATGAGCCAAATTTAATCCACCTACTTGCGAACCTATAAATTTTTCTACAGTCAAAAAATCAATAGTTACATCATTATTGGCAATATTCAAAATATCACACTCAGTATCTATTTTTTTTAAAGCATTATAAATCGAAATTAAATCTTCAGAAATCACCCCTGAAACATAGTATGGTTTATGGTAAATAAACTGAAAAACAAAGACCCCTATTACTAAAACAAATATTGCAACGCTAATAATAGGAAAATACCTTTTAAAATTCTTTTTCATCTTTCTACTCCCCAAAATATTTTTATTAAAATATCTATTTACAAATAAAACCTACTACAAAAGCTTTATTAAAAGAAAGATTTTTGTAATTTAAAAAAGTTTAATAAAAAAATAAATGCCTATTGATATAAATACAATACCAGTAAGCAACGATATAAGTCTTAATTTTTTTTCACTGATACAGGAACCCAAAAAACTTGCAACTAAAGCAACAAGACAAAGAACTGAAAATGAACCTGCCATAACCACCAAACTACTCAAAAAAATTTGATATCCGGACAAATCAGAGATTCCAGCAGGCAAAACTTGAGCTCCAATTACCATAAAAAAGAAAAGTACCAAAGGATTTAGAGCAGTTAATAAAAAAGACTTGACAGAAGTGAACCAAATACCAGTTTTACTTTCTAAAGAAATATATTTTACGCCCCTTTTAGCTTTTATTAAAGAATTAATCCCCAATATAATCAGTAAAATCCCACCAACTGAATCTATAAAAAACATAAAATTTTTAGATTCTTGTAATACCGTCAAAATACCAATTAAACTAAGCGAAAAATAAATACCATCCGCCAGGCACGCGCCAAATGCTGTTGCCACCCCCCTTAAAAATCCATAAATTGCACCACGATTAAAAGTCAAAATAAAAATAGGTCCGAAAGAAGATGATGCTAATAAACCAATTAAAAAACATCGAAAAAAAATAGTTAAATTATTAGTCATTTATGATTACCTCTATTTTTAAAAAATTTAAATTTATGATATTTATTATAACAAAAAGTTTTTGATAATTAAAATAAGATAATTTTATAAAAAATTTTAAAATAAGGCCCTTTATGAAAAATTTTAATTTTGGAACCGATGGAATACGAGGAAATGCCGCAAAATACCCTTTTACCCCAAAAGCTCTTTTTTATCTTGGAAATGCGATAGCAGAATGGAGCTCCCAAAAATATAATAAAAAACCAAAAATTCTAATTGGGCATGATACAAGAATTTCATGCGAAACTATAAAAAAAAATTTAATAAAAGGCTTGCAAAACTACAAAATAGATATAATAGATTGCAAGATTTTACCAACACCTGCAATTTGTTTGCTAACACAAAAAAGCGAGTTACAATTTGATTTTGGAATAGTAATCTCTGCCTCTCATAACCCATATTATGATAATGGCATAAAATTATTTGATAAAATAAATACAAAAATAAGTCGAAATGACGAAGAATGCATAACAAACTTGTTTAAACAAATATCAAAAGCAAGACCGACTAGTTCTTTAAACCCAGAATTTTTTTATAACATATGGGAACAAGCTGATAGTGAATATAAAAACAATATTTTCAGTTTTTTTGAACCTAATTTTTTAAAAAATATAAAAATAGTTCTTGATTGCGCTAACGGTGCAAATTATAAAATTGCACCTGAAATTTTCAAAGATTTAGGAGCTCAAACCATATCAATAAACACAAATCCCAATGGCAAAAATATTAACAAAAATTGTGGTTCTGTGCATCCTGAAAATTTACAAAAAGCAGTTATTGATAAAAAAGCAGATATTGGTTTTGCCTTTGATGGGGATGGCGACAGATTGATAGCGGTAAATAAAAATGGAAAAATTTTAGATGGCGATAATATCTTGAGTATTCTCATTGATCATCCAAAGTTTAAAAATCTGAATCAAGTAATTGGAACTGTAATGAGCAATTACGGTTTTGAAAATTATTTAGAAAAACTTAACAAAAAATTACATAGAACTTCTGTTGGAGATAAACACATAGCAGCACAATTAATAAAAGAAAATTTGCTACTAGGCGGAGAAAATTCAGGACACATAATAATGCGGGATTATATGAATTCTGGTGATGGAATTTTTTGTGCGCTTAGACTTTTACAAACTATTTTATTAACAAATAATAATTGGGATTTAGAAAAATTTATTAAAACGCCACAAACTACAATAAATTTGCCAATAAAAAAAAGGGACGATTTATCAAAAGAACCATATAATATTATTATAGAAAATAATAAAAAATTATTAAGTAATGGTCGAATTCTGGTAAGATATTCTGGAACAGAAAATTTATTACGAATTATGGTAGAAGATATAGATGCACAATTATCACAACAAGTTGCCCAAAATTTGGTCCAAGAATTAAAAACTTGTTTAACTTAAAAAACACAAATAAATAATGGCTTTAATTTTTTACATTTTTAAACGCTTTTTTAAATATTTTTTTCTAATAAATATTTTATCAACGTTTTTATTTAATTTTATAGAATTTTTCGAAAAAATAGTAAGAGTAAAAATTGCATCAACTGGAACAATATTGCATTTTATATTATTAAATTTACTTCCATCTTTTTTTTCAAATTTTCCATTGTCAAGCTGGCTTGCAACATGTTTACTATTAAAAGAGTTAGCCCAGCAAAATGAATTTGAAATTTTTCAGCTTTTAAATATAAACCCGACAAGATTATTTAAACTTTTTTTTATTCTAGGAATAATTTTGTCGGCAACCTCTTTTGTAGGAAAAGAATACATATCTTTAAATTTATTAAATGAAACCGAACACTTTAAATTAGAAAAATTTAAACAAAATTCTACACAGATAGTATTAAATAAATGGTTAATATTGCCGGATAACAAGTTATTATTTTTCCAATCTGTTAATCTGAAAAATAATATTGGTTCAAATTTTATTTTAATTCATATGTCAGATGAATTTGAAATTCAAAAAACTATATTTTCAAAAAAATTTGAAATAAATTCAAAAATAAACAATATTTTTATAGAAAATTACTCTATAATTCAATCTGAAAACAACAATTTAAAAGAAGAAAAAAATTTAAATTTAAATCTTCCAAGTTTTTTTTCTCAGCTTAAGTTAAATTTAAAAATTCAAACACTTTTTAACGTTTTGCAAAGCATTATAACTCAAAAAAATCTTTTGCCTTATAATATTTGGTATGATCTGCTAATGCAATTTTTCAAAAGAATTCTTTTTCACCTGCAAGTTATTATTTTTCCATTATTAACTTTATGTTTATTTTTCATTTTGCCATATGACAATAAATATAAGTGGCTTTTAATTCTAACACCCTACCCACTTGTTTTATCTCTTTTGGCACTATCTGAAGTTTTTGCATATATATTTTTAATATTTATTATATTTGTTATGCATAAAAAACTTGAAAAAAGTTATTAAAGAAATAGAATTAATTAGTCGTAAGCGCGTATTTGTATTATTTTTTTATATAATAATAGGAGCATTAACTATGAAAAAGCTGTTATTAACGTTAATTTTTAGCTCAGTATGTCTAGCGTCATATGCAGAAATAGATATAGAAACAAACTCAGAAACAGACGTAAAAACAGAAATTGAAAACAGAAAAATTGACGTTAAAAAATCGTCAATAAATTTTTTTAATCAAAATGTCTGTTTTTTTAACTCTGTTAATAGTGATCCGGTTATTTTAAATTTTAATAAAGATGCAAAAAAAATCACTATAATTGAATGTGGATGCATAAATACAAAAGACAGTTCAAATGCGAAAGTAAAAGAAGACTCTGATATTGCAAACTTAACTACTATAGCCAAAACAGATCTTTTTTATACAATAAATAAAAAAACAGATCATGTTTATACAGGGAAAAGAAAAGGCTTTGGAAAATGCCTAGAAAAAGCTCTTTGCTTGAATCAAACAAATAATCAAAATTATTTATTTGATGAATTAAAAAAGAATACACCAAGCTGTTGGACATTAAAAAATGCGGAACAAGCTAAATATCTAAAAGAATATTTTGAAAAATTAATAATCGAAGAAAATTTTGTTCCAACTCAAAAAACTCTATTATTATTAAAAATAGTTGGTGACCCTGAATTAAAAACATTAGATAAAGATGTAAAAAACTTTTTCTCAAAATTTTATGAGATTTACACAATAACAGATAAAGAAGTTATAGCTTTTTTTGCTGATCTTGAACAAGAATTGTATGACAAATGTGTTGATATTGGTGGATCCAATCCTGAGCATATTAATGAAGGCATAAGAGAATCTGTTCTCATGCAAACTGAAAAGAATTTCAAAAAATTTGACGGTTCTCACTTAGCAATTGCAAGTGTAACATTTCTTACAACAACATGCTTTAATGCAGAAATAAAAAAATTCGTATCAGTAGCACAAAAAAAATTAACAGGCAAAAGTTCTATTGCTGAAGTTGTTATGGGATAAATAACCAAACAAAAAATAATTTTTAAATAACCTAGCACATGCTAGGTTCTAATTCACTTTCTGGCTGCACGCAAAGGCGCAGCCAATTGGATTTTAATATTAAATTTATAAAAAAACATTACATTATCGCTATTGAATAAATAAAGCTAAAAATTCTTTATTACCAGATTTTGCGCCAAGAATTGGTGATTCAATAACATCAACCATTTTAAAGCCAAAATTTTGCATACCTAATTGCATTTTATCAATTACCTTTTTATAAACAGTTTCATCTCTTACAATGCCACCCCTTACAATATCTTTTCGTTCAGCTTCAAACTGTGGCTTAATTAATGTAATAATTTTGGCATCAGGTTTTATTAATTTACAAATAGCTGGCATGACTTTTAAAATAGAAATAAAAGAAAGATCAAGAGTTACAAGATCTACTTTTTCTGGTAATTTTTCTAAATTTCTTAAATTTGTTTTTTCATATAAGATTAATCGTGGATCTTGCAAAAGCTTTTCGTGAACTTGACCAATTCCAACGTCAATACCATAAACTTTTTTGACTTCACTTTGTAACAAACAATCTGTAAAACCACCAGTAGAAATTCCAGCATCTAACACAACTAAATCTTTTACTTCAAGTTTAAAATAATCTAGGGCATGCTCTAATTTAAAGCCTGCCCTACTAACATATTTAGGTTCTTTAATATCAAGAATTAATATAGAATCTTGCTTAATTAAAGTTCCAGCTTTATTAACAATTTTATTATCAACAAGTACTTTATTTTGTAAAATCCAACTTTGAATTTGATTTCTACTAAATTGCGGATAATTTTCTAGAAGAAGTAAGTCTAGGCGTTTTTTTTCTTTTTTCATAACAAAATAATTTTAAATAATATTAAGCAAAACTAGGCAAGCTCAGATAAAAGTTTCGACTTTTTATAAAAATACCTATTAATTAATCTATCTTCATCTTGCAAAATTTTATTAATAGGTAATGCCGCAAACATTTTATCACCCGTTTTCACAGTTAAATAACCACTTTCTTTACTCTTTTTAACTGCACGTCTAAAATCTGCCAAAGTCTTAACATTATCTCCATTAACTTCATCTATAATTGCACCTTTTGTAAGAACGCGAGCTTTTCTGGCCTGTGAATCAGGAAAAACATTTGTAATTAAAATCGCAGGTTCATGTTGGGCTTCTGGTCTTATATATTTTGATAATTCAGGAACACGTTCTAATAAAGTTGCGATATGATTTAAAGTTAATTGCATAATTACCATTCCACCTATAATTTCATAATCAGTAAACTCCGGTTCAAATTCAGGACAAATTTTTCTGACAGGTGGCACAAATTTGTTACTTAATTTAAAATTAAAATCTTTTCTATGGCCATTTCTGTAAATAACAAAATGAATATCATCTTCAACTGTAAATCTATTCAAAAAGTCTAATAATGCTATCTTATCTTCGCTCCATGGCACAGATAATTCACCGTAATAATCAAGATCATAACCATTCACACTATAAAGCATGTCATTTTCTTTGACACCAATTTCATCCAAAATAGTATCTTGAAAAACTTGTGCTATATACCAACCTCCTCCAATTGGATTACCTAGATATTTAACAAAATCCGGCGTTGTAACTGTAAAAATACATCCCAAAATAGGTTTTCTTAATAATTTAACATTGTAAAGATCTTTTACTGCATTTTTTACTTCATTAATAGGAATTATATATCCAACATTTTGCGCTTCTATAATTCCTGCAAAATTTATCCCAATTACCTGTCCAGAATGATTTAAACAAGGACCTCCAGAATTACCGGGATTCAATGGAGCAGTTATTTGTATAAAACCAGCCCTTTCTCTTCCACTAACAATACCAAGAGTACTTTTTAATCTTTCTTGCCCTAACGGATATCCCAAGGCCAATACTTTTTGCGTTCTAACAATAGAATCAGAATCACCAAATTCCAAATAGCTTATTTTACCTAATTTCTCTTTGATTTCTGCCAAATCGTCGTCTTTTAATTTTAATAAAGCAATATCTCTATCTGGACAAACACCGATAATCGTAGCATCAAAACGTTCTCGCCCAAAAGATGGAATTTGAATTTGAACGCTACTTGCTTGATTTACAACATGAAAATTTGTAAGTAAAAATCCATCTTCATTTATAAAAAAACCACTTCCAGCACCTTCTAATTGATCTGGGGTCTTATACGGCTCTTCCCAATTAAACCTAGAAACTTGAGAAAAAACCTGAACAACAGTATCTTTTGCATTTTTTTGAATATCTAGCCAGGCACTAGAAATAAATTTGCCCTCACCAGATTCAATATTTTTCTTCAAAAGCAACAAATCTTTATCTCTTTGCTTTAAAGTAATATCAAAATAATTTATTAAATTTTTTTGATTTTTATAAAGCCTAAAAAGCCCAAAACTTATTGGTATAGCTACAAATAAAATAGTAAATAAAAAATATCTAAAAAATGTAGCTCTATTTATATTATTCATGCTCTCCCTTTTCTTGCATAAATTTAAAATTAAAAACAGATATTAAAATAGAAAACAAAAAATACAATAAGAAAAATATTAGTAAAACTCTATAAATTTGCAAAACAGCAAGAAAAGAAAAAACGACAATAAATAATGCCACATACCAGGTTCTTTTTACTTTAAAAAGTTGTTGTTTAAAAGTTGGAAATCTTAAAGAACTAACCATTAAAAAAGCTAAAAACAAGACTAAAATAGAAATAAAAAATAAAAAATAAAAATTTTGATCAACATGTATAAAATTTAAATATAAAGTAGCCAAGAAACAAGCTGCTATGGTCGTTGGAACGCCTAAAAAAAATTTTGTTTGAACATCATGTAATATATTAAATTTTGCTAATCGCCATAAGCCTGCTAACAAAAAAATTGAGCTTACAATTAAACCTAAAAAACCCATTTTTTTTAGTTGCCAAAAATAAATAAGAAAAGCAGGCGCCATACAAAAAGATACTGCGTCGCTTAAAGAATCCAACTGCACACCAAGTGCACTATCAACTCCCATCAATCTGGCCAACCGGCCATCTAAAGCATCCATTAATGCTGCTATCAATATACAATAAGAAGCAGTAATTAAATCACCTCTTGATGATAAAATAATGGAACAAAAACCAAAAAATGCATTTCCTAATGTAAATAAATTAGGCAAAAGTGCGATGCTTTTTTTAAACAATCGTTTTCTTTTTTGTTTAAAATTGTAAGTACAGTTCTTATTTCTTCTTGAAAAAGTCATTTTTTTACTTTGCTACACTAACTTTTGCATGTTTCAATACCCTATCTTTAAACATATACCCTTTGACAAAAACCTCAACTATTTCTCCGGTTTTATGTTTATCAGAATCTACTTGTATTACAGCTTCGTGAAATTCAGGATCAAATTCGCCAGAACAATCCATTTCTTTAACGCCCAAATCACTCATAGTTTTATTTAAGTTTTTTTGAATAAGCTCAAAACCCTCTAACCATGGGAAAAGCTTATTTTCAACAGATTGTTCTTTTTGACAAGTTTCAATTGCCCTGGCTAGATCATTAATAAATGGCAAAAATTTTTCTAATATTTCAGATTGAGCAAATTCAATCCAATTTTTTTTCTCTTTTTCTGTTCTTTTTTTATAATTGTCAAAATCGGCAGAGATTCTAATTAATTGGTCCTGGCACTTTTTAAATTCATTTAAATTATTATTGATTTCTTCAATATTATCTTCATGAATTTCTTCGTGCTTTTTTTCAAAATTTTCCTGATTTTCCATATTATTTGTCATATGTTACACCCATAATGTTAATCAAAATATTGATTTATTTTATTATTGATAAAAACTAGCATAATATAGCATTTTAACACAAAAATATAACTAATAAAACACCCATAAAACATAAAGATTTATGTTTTATGGGTGTTTTATTAGTTATAAATTAAAGTTATTTTCTAAAAATCATCATTTACATGAATATGATGTAAATATTGCAATTAAAGAATAGACACCAGCAAGAGCAACAATTGCATATATAATTGCATTTAAATTTGGCATATTAATAATACCACTTAAATACTCAACTAAATTAAATTTAAAAAATGCCACTAACCCCCAGTTTATAGCACCTATAGCAGATAAAAAAAATGCAATGCCATTTAAAAATTTCATCATAACATTCTCCCTTTTATTAAAAAATATTATAAAAAATAAAACATACTAGTGATTTTATCTTATATAAATAAAATAAATCAATATTTTGTTTATATATTTAAATTTAATTTTTTTAAAAAATCATTTGTCATATCTATTTCGGTTGTATAAGGCATGACCACAGATGCATAAGAAATATCTTTTATTATTTCCTGGACATATGGCAAATTTATAGTAAATGCAACAGATGGAAATAATCTTAATTTTTGCACATTACTATCATAAACTAAACCATCATAAACAAAATAATTCTCATTCAAAAAATTTGAACAATTAATTAATTTATAATCTATTATATTTGACTGAGGCCAATTTTTATTATTTATTGAATTTTCAAACCCATCATTTAGATAAAAAAATAAAACAATTTGCTTTTCTTGAACAAAATAAAAAGCCCCATAAAATGCGCATGAATCTAAATTTATAAAATCACCACTTCTACTTAAAATAAGTTTCTTTAAAATTTTACTATTTTGTTGATTTATAAAATTAGTTGAAAAAGTTGTCCATAAACCTCTTTTATCTAAAAATAATAAAATACGATTATCCCGTGATATAAAGAAGCTCACAACATTAGTTTGTCTTGGAACATTAAGAATAACTTTTTGTACAGTTTCAAAATCATCATAAATACCAACATAACCAGATTTGTAATTAAATAAATTTTCTAAATCTAAATTTTCGATTCTTTTTTCAATTATTTGCGAAATTTTACCTTGCACTTCTTCTTTCTTTAAATTATATACAAAAGCATAAAATAACTTAATAAAAGAGTTTTGTTCTGTTTTAACAAAAGTATACTTAATCTTTTTATCACCAATAGAACGAAGCTCTTTTAAATCAACCCAGACAAACTTATTAATTGTTGCACTAACTTTTGGATTAATAATAGGACCGTTTTCTATTATCTCGGCAGGAATATATGGAATCTTAACAAAAAATAATGTATAATCTGGTTCGCACAATTCACTAAGTTCTGGCGATTCACTAAATCCTATCGTAAATATATAATTTAAAAAATCTTCTCTTCTTAGATCAGGAAAAAATCCTCGTGTTTTATCAAAAAAAACTTGCATAGCACTTTGTATAGGATCGGTTTGAAAAAATTGTTTTCCCGAAAAAATGCTCCACCCTTCTCTAATATCTCGACCAAGTAAAACTTTAAAATTTCCATCAGCATCTTGTGCATAAGGAAATACACCAACTTTTAAATATGAATTTTGCATGCAAAACAAATTGCAACTAAAACTTAATAAAAACAAAATAACTAAAAATATTTTTTTTATATTTTTCATATACACCTTAATTATGCTAAAACAAACTGTTACAAAAGATATTAATAAAACAATAAACTAGGGCCCGAATTTTATAATAAAAAAAAATTATTAGCAATTTTTTTTATTTATTGTCTATAAAAAAATATTTAAATAAACTTAAAAAAGTATTTTAAAATTCATATGGTTCAACCCAGGCTTCGCACGAGGCTACGCCGGGCAGGCAAGGAGATAAAAAAATGGGTAAAAAAGCTAAAAGCATAATAGAAATAGATTCAACAAAGTTAATCTCGAAACTAAATACTCTATTTGCAGATGAATGGCTCGCATATTATCAATACTGGATTGGCGCTCAAGTTTGCAAAGGTCCAATGAGACCATCAGTAATTGCAGAATTAATGGAACACGCAACAGAAGAATTAAGTCATGCTCAAATGCTTGCAGACAGAATAATTCAATTAGGAGGTACACCAATCATAAATTTTGATGACATATCAAAACTGGCTAATTGTAAGTATCTTGCACCAACTGATTTCTATGTAAAAGAAATTTTAAAACAAAATATTGACGGTGAACAATGCGCCATTGAGCAATATAATAATTTTATGAAAGAAGTTCATGGCAAAGATTTTGCAACATATGATATGCTCTTAAAAATTCTTGAAGACGAACTTGAACATGAAGAAGATCTAGAGAATCTTTTAGAAGATTTAAATTTAATTAAATAAATAATCTAAAGAGTTTAAAAATTAAAAAGCACAGAAAAAAATCTGTGCTTTTTTTATTTTAAAATTCTTTACAAAAATTCAAAGCAACTTAAACTATCCATTTCTAGAATTCAATTATAATTTTTATTCTTTAAAATAAGAGACTTTATGAAAAACAAAACCAAATTTTATTTTCTATTTTTTATATTTTGCATTTTAAGTTCCAATTTTATTAATTCTTGTTTGTATGCCGAATTTGATCAAGTAATTTTTGAAAAAATATCTAAACGGCGATTTGATATAGTAACTATCAAAACAATATATGGAGATTGCCAAATAAAAACAGATACTAAAGATAATGTTTTATTAGAAATAATAAGAAGCGACGCTTTTCAACGTTTAAAAAATATTCATCAGTATGGAATTACACATTTCGTAAGACCAGACGCTGTTTACAGCGGACCACATGATGATTATACAAGATACGAACATTCTATATGTGCAATGGTTATAGCAAGAAAGTTTCAATTACCATTAGAAGAACAAATTGCAACATTAATACATGATATAAAGCATACAGCATTTTCACACGTTGGCGATATTTTATTTAAGCAAGATGGTCAAGATAAAGCATATCATGATCTTAATTTAAAAGAGTTTTTAAAAGAGACTAGAATTTCTAAAATTTTGAGAAATTATAATATAAACATAGATAGTATTTTACCTGAAAATATTGGTAATAAATCTCTAAAGAAACCAAGTCCTATGCTTTGTACTGATAGAATAGAATATACAATTCATGGAGCATACATTGCAGGCTTACTAAATAAAGAAGACATTTCTCAAATAATATCCAATTTAAAATATAACCATAATCAAGAAATTTGGTATTTTGAAAATCAAGAAATAGCTTTAAAATTTGCCGAAGCCTCATTAGATATTACAGTAAAAAATAGTGGTGCCGCATGGAATGCCATTATATACACCTTAACGTCATTAATACTTGATATGGCAATTAAGAAAAAAATAATCACTGAATTAGATATTAAATATTATTTATCCGATGATAAAATTTGGAAATTATTAAATTCAGAAAATTTTCATAGTTGTCTTGATGGTAATGTTTCTACTGATGATGATAAAATTACTAATCACCTATTAGATGAATATCTTATGTATCGTTTCATTCATTATTTAGAAAATAATGAATATTTTTTTAAACCCTTAACAAAATATACTCAATTGAAAAATTCTAATATTCATATAATAAAAACAGTTTGCCGAGGTGTAGATCCACAGGTCTTATGTAATGATAATCCTATACCTGTAAATCTCAGTAGTATAGATGAAAATTTTGCATTGTTATTTAATAAACTAAAAACAATAATGGAACAAGATGGGTGGAAAGTAAAATTTAAAATACCTCAAAATGAGTCCATTTTTGTTTCTCAAATTTTTAATCTATTACAATTTCAGGGATGTTAAGCAAAAATAAAAATATTAAAATAAAAATTCCTGGCAAATTAATATTAACAGGTGAATGGTCGATTTTAGAAAAAAATAATAGCTGCATTGTTTTAGCAATTAATAAATTTTTAGAAGTAAATTTAAAACAAAATAATTTAAACAAAATTATATTTAATTCTAAAGATATAAATCTTGAAAATATAAAATTAAGTTATAAAAATAATAAATTAAAAATCGAAACAAACACAACCAAACAAAAAAGGGAGCTTTTTAAGCTCTCTTTTTATGCTATAAAAATAGCTTTCAAATACTTACAAAATAGCAATATCAAAATAAAAAATAATTTTAATATTTTTATAAATTCAAATATTTCTAAAATTAAATTAAAAAATAATTATTTTACAAAAATAGGTTTAGGTAGCAGTGCAGCAACTGTTGTAGGCATAATAAGTGCAATATTAAAATTGCATGATTTTAAAATAAATCAGATATCTACAAAAAATTTAATATTTAAATTAAGTATAATAGCCCATTATCTTGCACAAAATAAAACTGGTAGTGGCGCAGATATTGCATGTTGTGCATATAAAAAAAATATTATTTATAAAAAATTCGATACAACTTGGTTTAATAAAAATATAAAAAATAAAAATATTATTTCGATATTAGAAAATGATTGGCCCAATTTAGAAATTAAACTAATTAAATTACCTGAAAATTTAATAATATTAGCAGCATTTAGTGGTCAAAGTGCAAGCACAAAAAACTTAATTCAAGAAATTTTAAAATCAAAAAAAGAAAATAAAAAAGATTTTAATAATATTAAAAAAGACATAAATAATGTTGTCTTAAAAATTATAGATATCTTAAAAAACAAAAAATTAGATTTAAAACAACAAGAAAATTTTTTAGAATTAATTAAAATTAATAGATTATTACTAAAAAAATTAAATAAAAACTTAGAAACGCAAGATTTAAAAAAACTTACAGAGATAGCAACAACAAAAAATTCTGCAGCCAAATTTTCTGGCGCCGGAGGCGGTGACTGCGGCATTGCAATTTGTTTTGATAAAAAAATTGCACAAAAAATAATTTGTGATTGGGAAAAAAATAATTTTTACCCTATAAAAATCTTTAAATAGAAATTTTTAAAATTTTATAATTTAATCTTTCAAAATTTTGTGCAACATATTGTTGCAGATCTTTATCTGGCGTTAAAACTAAAACCAACCCACCTC
>JAIPGX010000022.1 GCA_021735465.1 Candidatus Babeliales bacterium
GCTATTTAGATAAAAATATTAATGTTGTTTTAGAATTTGGTAATAACACTTCTGTTTTATGCTATCTACTTGTTGCAAATATTATTACAAGAAGAATTCATGATGTTTATATCGCAAAAACAGAAAAATTTTTGGCATCTCAAAATAAAAGTGATGAACCTAAAAAATTAATGATAACAATTGAAGAAGCTCATAAATTTTTAAATACACAAACTGCAAGACAAACAATTTTTGGTGTTATTGCAAGAGAGATGCGTAAATATTATGTTTCTTTATTAATTGTTGATCAGCGACCATCAAGTATAGATGCAGAAATTTTGTCTCAAATTGGAACAAAAATTGTAGCATTGTTAAATGATGAAAAAGATATTCAGGCTGTTCTTACTGGAGTTAATAATAGTAGTGGATTAAGATCTATATTATCCACACTTGATACAAAAAAACAGGCACTTGTTATGGGGCATGCCGTGCGAATGCCGGTTGTAATAAAAACAAGGGATTATGATGAAAAATTTTATAAAGATATGGGTGCTTTTATAAAAATACAAGACATTAATAAAGTTATCGAACAAATTTTTTGATCAAAAAAATTTAAATTCTATTGCATAATTCTAAATTTTTAATAAAGTTTTATTTCAAGAGTTATAAGTATAATTTTTTATTAAGAAGAAAGGTTTTTTATGAAAAAGGTTTTATTATTTGTTGCAAGCGGGGTTATTTTTAGTTCAAATTTTTTAAATGCTGAAGATAATAGCTCAAAAATTTCAGGCTTGGTATCAATCGATAGTATCGGATTAATGCAAAAATCTAAAGAAGGACAAAAGCTTGCAGTTGTGATGCAAAGTAAAATAGAGGAATTTCAAAAAACTGTCCAAAATAAACAAAAAGAATTAGTAAATTTTCAAGAAGAAGTTCTAAAGCAAGAAAAAGTTTTAAGCCAAGAAGCTTTAGAAGAAAAAGGTAGAAAACTTGTTCAAATGAAAAAAGATGCCGAACGCTTTTTAAGCGATAAAGAACAGGCAATAAAAGAAGAATTAGAAAAACACCAAATTTTATTAAGAAATAAGCAAATGAAAATATTTGATGATTTTTGTAAAAAAGAAAAATATTCTGTTGCCTTAGATGCAAGAATGCCAGGTGTATTATTTGTTTCTAATTCGGTTGATATAACAGATAAGGCGCTTAAAGAAGTTGATAAAAAATATGATGACGAAGTTGTCAAAAATTTAGTTGCAAAAAATGATTCATCAAAAAAAGCTGAAAGTAACACAAAAAAGAGTGCCTAATGCAAGTTAATTTAACTTTAGGTGAAATAAAAAAAATTACTGGAGCATTAGTTGAAATATCAGCTGATGCTCCAATTGAATATGATTCTTTTTTAATTAAAAATATTTCTTCTTTAGAAAATTCCGGTATACAGGATATTGCTATTTTGATGGATAGAGGCGAAAGTTCAGTTTTTGACAATGTTTCTATAGAAAAAATTAAAAATAGTAAAGCTGGTTTTATTTTATCTAAAGAGGTAATTTGCTTAGAAAAAAAATATTTATTGGTTGATGATCCAATAAAAGCATTTAGTAATCTTGTAGATTTTTTGAATAAAAAAGATTTGCAAAAAAATTGCGCAGATTTAATAGATGATAGTGCTTTTGTAAGCGAAACTGCAAAAATTGCACAAGGTGTCATTATCCAACAAAATTCTGTAATTTTAGACGGGACTATAATAGAAGGTGATAGTTTTATCGGAGCACAATGTTTTGTTGGGAAGAATGTATTTATTGGATCTAACGTCAAAATATATCCTGGTGTCAAAATTTTAGATAATTGTGTTATTGGGAATAACACGATTATACATTCTGGTACGGTGATAGGTTCAGATGGTTTTGGTTATAGTGTAACAAAAATGGGTCTGAAAAAAATTCCACAAATAGGGATAGTAAAAATTGGCAATGATGTAGAAATTGGAGCCAATTGTTCTATAGATAGAGCTGCATTCGATCAAACTGTAATTGGCAATGGTGTAAAAATTGATAACATGGTGCATGTTGCACATAATGTTGTTATTGGGGATCATACAGTAATTTTGGCGCAAACAGGAATTGCTGGAGGTGCTATTATTGGTTTTGGTTGCCAAATTGGTGGTCAAGTTGCTATAAAAGATCACATAAAAATTGGCAATGGTGCAAAAATAGTTTCCAAATCTGGTGTAATGAAAGATATTGAAAGTAATCAAGTTGTTTGCGGAATTCCTGCAATACAATTTAATCAATGGAAACGTATATCTGTAGTATTGAATAAATTGCCTGAATATTTTAAAACTTTGGCAAAAATACAAAATTTTATTGAAAAGAAAGAATCTAAAAAATCTTTTTGGTCAAGATTTTTTTAATTGGTATGAATGGGTTAGGGAGAGATAATGTCTGATTCTTTAGTAACTTGTCCAGAGAATTCTGTTTGGGGCCAATTTATGGCTTCTAGTTTAAATTTAGAGTTTTTTTCAATAAAAATAGATAAATTTGCAGATACAGAAAGTTCTATAAAAATTGATTTTAAAGAACAAAATTTTGAGAATAAAAAAGTTTTTCTTATTTGGCAGCTTTATTATTTTTTAGAAAAAAGTTTTTGTGATAATCCAATAAACAGTCAAATTATTGATCTTTTAATAAGTATAGATTTAATAAAACAAAATGGAGCAAAAGAAATTATTTGTATTCTGCCATATTTGCCATATTCACGACAAGAAGAATCTGTATGTGCAAATTTTGATGGGCCAGTAGATTTGTTGGGCAAAATTCTAAAAACTGCTGGTGTTAATAATATTATTGTTTTTGATTTGCATGCACCAGAAATAAAAAAAGGCTTTGCAATAAAAATAACAGAAATAAATACTATAAAATTTTGGGCAAAATTTTTACAAAATTTTAAAACTAATATTTGTATTGTGTCTCCAGATAAAGGCAGAATTGAATTTGATAAAGAAATAGCCAAATTATTAAATGCAGATTTTGCGCATATAGAAAAAATAAGAATAAAAAGTGATATTGCAGTTGCTTTAAAATTGAATGGTGATGTAAAAAATAAAGATGCAATAGTAATCGACGATATTATAGATACATCAAGAACTGCGGTTAGTGCTAGTGATATTTTGTTACAAAATGGTGCTAAAAGTGTTACTGGTTGTTTTACCCATGCAATATTTGCGCCAGAATCTTTTGAAAAAATAGAAAATAGTAATTTTGATAAAATATTTATTACAGATACAATAAAATTTAATTCAGAAAATTTAAAATTAAGAAATAATAAAATTAATATTCTATCTTTAAAAGATTTTTTTAAAGAAGAATTTTTGAAAATTTTAGTAAAAAAATAAAAAATTATGGAATTTAAAAAAGAAAATATTAAAGCAATTATTGGTCTTGGTAACCCTGGTCAGAAATATTATAAAAATAGGCACAATATTGGTTTTAGGGTTGTTGATGAAATCGCAAATAGATTGGGACTTAATTGGTTAAAAAAAGATAATCTTGAATATGCTAAAAATTCTTTTTATCTAATAAAGCCACAAACTTTTATGAATAATTCAGGACAAGTTTTAAATTTTTTACTAAAAAAAGGAATTTTGCCTGAACAAATTTTGGTAGTTCATGATGAACTAGAAAAAAAATTTGGACAAGTTGCTATAAAATTTGGAGGCAGTGCAAGAGGGCACAATGGTTTAAAGTCTATAATTGGTGTTATTGGTTCAGATTTTTATCGGCTTAATGTCGGTATAGGTAGACCTCAAGACAGGGCCCAGGTTTCAAATTATGTCTTATCCAACTTTACTTTAAACGAAGAATCTCAGATAGAATTTTTTATAAATAACGCTGTTGATTTAATCCTAAATTCTTAAAAATTTTATTCTAAATAATAAACTTAAATTAATTTTTTTTAGATTATATTTTGCTATTTTATATTTCAATTTTAATCCAAAAAGAATAAATTTTATTTTCGTTTTCTTATTTTATTTTTTCATCTAAAATTACATTTCCTTGGATAGGGTTCTGGAATTTTTCTAGGATAAATTTTTAAAAAATTAATGAAAGGTTAAGCATGAAAGGGCATATTGCGCGCATTTGTACATCTTTTATCGATATACCTGATAAGATTGCTATTGCAATATATTTTGCAGGTTGTTCTATTCGATGTAAAAATTGTCAAAATAAAGAATTATGGGATAAAAGTTCTGGGCAGGAATATAGCATTCAGGATGTTTTAAAAAAAATAAAAGAACATCCGTTGGCAGATTCTGTTGTTTTTTTAGGAGGGGAGCCTACAGATCAAACAGATTTTTTAACAGAACTTTGTGAAAAAATAAAAAATGAAGATAAAAAAAATTTAGCTTTATATTCTGGGCGGGAATTTGAGGTTTTATCTAAAAAATTATTGGAAAATTTAGATTTAATAATATGTGGTCCTTATAAAGAAGAACTTCATGTACAAGGTTGGCCGGCATCATCAAATCAAAGAGTTTTTAGAAAGGAAAATGGACAATGGCATTGCTAGATAACTTTTTTAATTTTTCTGAAAGTTTTAAAAAATTATATCAAAGCATAGATGTAAGATTTTTGGAGTATGAGGGCATTGCTCCTAGTAATTTAGATATATCAATAATGTCTGAACGATATTTTAAAGAACGTGTTAGCGATATGTCTGTTGACGATAATGCAAATCATTTACAGGATGGCAGGTCATTTGGAAATTATATTTCAGAAATGAGTAAAAGTAATCTAAAGCTTTTGGGTTACCATGATTTGCACAAAATTCTTACACAAGAATATGGACAAGAAAAAGCCGATAAAACAATAAAAGCTGTGTGGGAAGGTGATTTATATTTTCATGACAGCACTGCTATCCAGGTTCCATATTGTTGGGCATATTCATCGCTTTTCTTGTTATCCAAGGGTAATTTTTGGGGTCAATTACAATCATTTCCTGCAAAAAGGGCTCGTTCCTTTATTGATCAAGTAAAAGAAGTTACAATAGAAATTGCACAAGAAATTGCTGGTGCAGTTGCAATTGGTGACTTATTTGTTTGTTATTCATATTTTATTCAAAAAGATAATTTAGATCTTAATGACCCAGTAGTCAGAAAAAATATAGAAAATGATTTTCAATCTCTTGTTCATACTTTGAATAAAAAATTACGTCCATCTCACCAGTCACCATTTACGAATTTTTCTATTTTTGACAGACCCAATTTAGAATATTTATTTTCTGATATGGTTTTTCCTGATGGTTCCAATCCAAATTTTGATATTATATTAGAAGTTCAAAAAATATTTTGTGATTGGTTTAGTAAGGGCGATCCACTTACCGGTTTTCCATATAGATTTCCTGTTGTGACATTAAATTTACGTATAGATGAAAATAGAAATGTTATTGATAAAGAGGCTTTAGAGTATTATTCCAAAATAAATTTAGATAAAGGCTGCTTTAATATTTATATTTCTTCAGGGAATAAAATTGCTAGTTGTTGCAGGCTTGTTAATGATCTTGAATTAGCCGGTTGTGATAGCTTTGGTAATGGTGGTGTTTCTTTAGGATCTCATAGAGTTGTTACTATTAATTTGGCAAGATTAGGTAAAATTGCAGGAAATTATCAAAATCTTCTTAATTTATTAAAAGAAAGACTTGAGCAATCAAAAGATGCATTAATTGCCCACAGAAGGCTTTTAGAAGAAAGAAGACAAAAAGGTTTTTTACCATTTTTTAAATATGATTTGATGCACATGAATAGACTTTTTAGTACATTTGGTATTAATGGAGTTTATGAGTGTATTCAAGAACTTGGTTATAATATAAGTTCTGATCATGGAAAAAGATTAGCTTATGATTTGCTTGATACTATAAAAAATTATGCTACTGAATGTAGCAAAAAATATAAATGTTCTTTTAATGTTGAACAAGTTCCTGCAGAAAGTTTAGCAATTAAATTTGCCATTAAAGATAAAATTATGTACAACATGGAATATTCTTTATATTCAAATCAATTTATACCATTGTGGATTGATTGTGATGTTGTTGACAGGATCAAGCTTGATGGTGAATTTTCAAAAGTTCTAACTGGTGGCGGAATTTCCCATCTTAATGTTGGTGAAAAATTAACACATCCAAAACAGATGGAGAGCTTAATTAATTATGCCGTTAAATGTGGATGCGAGCATTTTGCTGTTAATTATAATTTTTGCAAATGTATTAATGGTCATGTAACAGTAGCAGGGCAGGCTAAAATTTGTCCAATATGTGGTCATGATATTGCTGATTATTATACAAGAATTATTGGATATTTTACGCCAGTATCTGCTTGGAATAAGGGTAGGCAAAAAGAGCATAGAGCTAGAATTTTTAAGAAAGATGTGTTTTCTAATGAAATATTAAATTCTGAAAAAGAAAAAGAACAAGTTAATAGTTTGTAAAAAAATTATACGCCCCAGATTGTCTGGGGCGTATAATTTTTTTTATTTTGAATTCTTTAAATACGTAATAAGCCTAAGTAATTCGTGTTTAAATGGCTCTAAATAATGTTCTGAATAATCTCGTTGTGCATCTGGAGAGCATAAATGAATTTTGTCGTATATTAAAAATACAATTTTTTCATAAAGTTGCTTTAAAAGTTCAGTATTTACTCGTTGAATTTTAAAAAAGTCTAAAAACGTATTTATTTCTGAAATATCAAGACGATGCCTTTTTGCTTTAATTTTAATAAGATCAAATATTTTATTAATCGTAGGGATATTCATTGGTATTATTTGGGTGTTTTTATTTGCGCATTCTTTTATAAGAATTTCTGCTGTTTTCATGTTAATTTCAGTATTATCAAATATATTTTCTATTTTAGATATTTTATTAATCAATAAGTTAAAATATTTTTGATTAAAATCAGATAAGCTAGAAGCTACATAAAATTGATAACGATTATTTTTTATATTTTGGGAATAAAAAATAATTAATTGATCATATATTTTTTCTAATATTAAATTGTGTATATTGCTTTGATCAAAAAAACTTATTATTAGATTTATTTCTTGAAAATTTAAAAAAATTTTTATTGCTTGGGAATATATAAATTTTATTATACGTTGAATTTTTTGGTCAGTATCTTGTTCCAAATTATTTGGTAAATTTATTAAACTATCTATGGTTGGATTATAATTTTTAATATAATAACCAAACTCTTCTAAACCTTTGTCGCTTATTCCATAATTGTATGTATCATAACCTTGCATATTAAATAAAAGTGGGCTTTGGTCATTTATAGATGGTCCAATTTCTTCATGATCTATTACAAAATCTGTGTCAGAATCAGAATCTTCTGGATTTATTCTACAGTCTTCATCTGTTGGATTTTCATAGTCTATTAATTCCATGCCATATAAATTGCTTGTAAAAATTAATAAAAGTACAATTAAAGAAAATTTAAAATTTTTCATAAGAACTCCCCTTTTTTTTAGAATTTTTGATAAATTTTGTTGCCTGCTAGTTAAAACAAGTGAAGCTTAGGTAAAAAAGCTTGCATAAGTAAAGATTTTTGGCTTTTTTTTGAAAAATGCAGATTTTAAGGTTAAATTTAAACATTATGACAAATAAAAAAAGTATTTTTAAACTTAAATTACCGTTCAAACCTTCAGGGGATCAACCAGAGGCTATAAAAGAATTAAACAATTCTCGTCCAGGTAAATCAGTGCTTTTGGGTGTTACAGGGTCGGGTAAAACTTTTACTTTAGCCAATGTAATTTCTAAACAAAATAAACCTGTAATTGTTATGTCGCCTAATAAAACATTGGCTGCGCAATTATATGAAGAATTTTCTTTATTTTTTCCAAAAAATAAAGTCTGTTATTTTGTAAGTTATTATGACTATTATCAACCTGAATCTTATTTGCCAGCTCAGGATATTTATATTCCAAAAGAAACAAAAGTCAATTCAGAAATAGAAAGACTTAGAGTAGAAGCGACAGCTTCGATAATAAATAGACCTGATACTATTATTATTGCCTCGGTTTCTGCCATATATTCTTTGGGAAATCCATGGGATTATAGAGATTTGACGTTAAGCCTAAAATTGGGTGAAAAAGTTACTCGAAAAGATTTAATAAATAAACTTGTTTTTATTCAATATAAAAGAAAAGATATGCAATCTGAATCAGGGACTTTTAGAGTTTTAGGTAATACCATTACCGTAAATTTGCCATATTTGGGTAGTAATTTAAGAATAGAACTTTTTGGTGACAAAATAGATTTAATAGAACTTGTAGATAAACATAATAATAATGTTTTATCTAAGATAGACAATATTTTAATATTTCCAGCAAAACATTTTTTAACTACAAAAGAAAAAATGAATAAGGCCATAGAAAATATTAAATCGGATCTAGCCATTGAGTCTTCAAATATACAAAATCCATTATATAGAGAGCGTTTAATAACTAGAGTTAACCATGATATTGAAATGTTAAAAGAAACAGGATATTGCTCGGGTATAGAAAATTATTCACGATATTTTGATGGTAGATTACCTGGGCAGGCGCCATATTGTCTGTTTGATTTCTTTGATAAAGATTTTCTTCTTATTATTGATGAATCTCATATTGCAATACCGCAATTAACCGGTATGTATAAGGGCGATAGAGAAAGAAAAAAGTCTTTAATAGAATATGGATTTAGATTACCTTCAAGTTGTGATAATAGACCCTTGAAATTTGAAGAAATTGAAAAATATTTTAAAGATGTGATTTTTGTTTCTGCGACACCGAGTAAGTATGAATTAGAAAATTCTGATAATATTGTAGAACAAATTGTTCGTCCTACTGGTATTTTAGATCCACAAATAGAGATTAAAAAACGAGAAGGTCAGATGGACGATCTTATCGATCAGATTAATCGGACTACTAAAAATGGGTTTAGAACTCTTGTTACGGTTTTGACAAAAAAAATGGCCGAAAATTTGGCAAAATATCTTCAAGATAAAAAAATTAAAGTTTGTTACATGCATTCTGAAATAAAAACACCCCAAAGAACTGAACTTATAAATAAATTAAGAATGGGAACATTTGATTGTCTTGTTGGAATAAATCTATTAAGAGAAGGTCTTGATATCCCAGAAGTTGCCCTTGTTGCAATAATGGATGCTGATATTGAAGGTTTTTTGAGAAATACTCGATCGTTAGTACAGACTATTGGACGGGCTGCAAGAAACACAGAAAGCAAAGTTATTTTTTATGCAGACAAAATTACAAACTCTATGCAACAAGCTATTCAGGAAACGGAAAGAAGACGGAAAATTCAGGAAGAATATAATAAAAAACATAATATTACGCCTCAAAGTGTAAAACGAGAAATTACAAAAAGTATATCTAAGTTACAAGAACAAATTGCAAAGGCTTCTAAATTAGGTTCAGGTAAAGCTAAAGAAAAATTGGAAATTAAAGATAAAAAAGAAGCACAAATTTTGATTGAGCAACTTGAATTACAAATGAGGCAAGCCGCTGAAAATTTAGATTTTGAACAAGCAGTTGCGTTAAGAGATAAATTGTTAGAATTGCAAAAATTGTTTAAATAGCTAAATTTATAATTACTGTTTCTGACCAATTAAAATTATTTTAAATATAAAAAATAGTTAAAAGTAGGTGGATTTATGAAACTCTCTATAGCCTGGATTTTTGACCATATTAACGCAGATTGGAAAAAACAAGATATTGATTTTCTTGTTACAAAATTTAATAAAGTTGTGGCTGAAATTGAAAAAAGTTCCAAAATAAATTTTGATTTAGAAAGTTTTGCTGTGTGCAAAATTTTGAATCATAAGGCCGGTTTTTATAGAGTTTTTATTCCCGAATGGGAAAAAGAATTCGATTTAAAAGAAAGAGATGATTCAAAAAACTTTTTAAATTTGCCATACAAAGATTTAATTTATATGGTTCACAAATCTAATGACAAAATAAATTGGGCCACTTTAAAAGATTTTGGATTAGATAAAGAGGGTTTGATTCCACCGTTAGATATAGATCAAAAAGATTTGAATAGTAATTGGAAAAATAAGTTTGAGTCTCAAGATGTTATAATAGAAGTTGATAATAAATCTATTACTCACAGACCTGATATGTGGGGTCACAGAGGTTTTGCAAGAGAAATTGCAGCAATAATGGATTTGCCATTTAAAACAGAACAGGAAGAACTTAAAGAATTTTTAGAATATAAAAAAGTTGATTCTTATAAAGATAAAGCTCAATCTACAAAAGAAAATTTAATATCAATAGAAATTGAAAATTTAAATATATGCCCAAGATTTGCAGGAATTTATTTTGAATCTATCGAAAATAGACCAAGTAATCCATTTATTGTAAGCAGATTACTAAAAATAGAGCAGCGCCCAATAAATGGAATAGTAGATTTAACAAATTATTTAACTCAAGATTGGTCACAACCTGTACATGTTTACGATGCACAAAAAATAGATGGTAATAAAATTGTAGCAAGATTTGCAAAAAATAAAGAAAAATTAACGCTATTAGATGGTACAGAATTAAATTTAACAGATAAAGATTTAGTTATAGCTGATGTAGAAAAACCATTGTGTTTAGCTGGAGTTATGGGAGGGTTGGATTCAGGAATTAATGCTGACACAAAATCTGTTTTTTTTGAATCAGCCAATTTTGATGCAGCAACTATAAGAAGAACTTGTATGCGTAACGGCTTGCGAACAGAATCTTCAAGCAGATTTGAAAAAACTTTAGATCCCAATCAAAATATAGAAGGCATTTTTAGATTTTTGAAATTAGCAAAAAATTTTGGGATTAAAATAAAATCTGCAGATAATATTTTGTCCGTTGGGCCTGCTGCAGTACCAGTTAATATAGAAGTTAGTCATGAATTTTTAGAAAAACGTTCTGGTTTAGAATTAAATCAATATGATATTGATTTTGTTTTGACTAGATTAGGTTTTAAAGTAGAAAAAAATAAAATAGAAAATATTCAAGATTTTAAAAAAAATCAGGATATTACATATAATATCACTGTGCCTACTTATAGAAGTTCTAAAGATATAAAAATTAAAGAAGATATTTTAGAAGAAGTTATTAGATATTATGGTTTTGAAAAATTAGATTTAAAAATTCCACAAATTACTAAAGAACCAACTGATTTATCAAAAATTTTTAGACAACGCAAAATTAAATATTTTTTATCTAATGTTGTAAAAATGATAGAACAACAAAATTATGCACTTTATGATGAGCAATTTTTAGAATCTATTGGTCTTGCAGATATGCCTGTTACATACCAGATTATTAATCCAGTTTCGCAAAATAATAAAAAGCTTTTAACATCCCTTTTGCCTGGATTATTTAAAAATATAAAAGATAATTTTGCAAATAAGGAAAGTTTGAGATTTTTTGAGATAGCAAAAATTTGGCCCGTACAAGAACAAATAGAAGAAAAAAAGCAATTGTCCGGCATTATTTTTGAAAAAAAGAAAAAAGTCGATTTTTATGAATGCAAAAATTATGTTGTTGAGCTTTTAGAATCTTTGGGAATAAAAAATCAAGAAACAACATGGCAACAATCAACAAATTTAGAAAATTGGGCCCTACAATATCAAGTGGCAGACATTTATTTAGAAAAAATTTTAATTGGTCGGGCGGGTAAAGTTGATTCATTGTTTTTAAGTAAATTAGATCTTTTACCAGAAAGCGATGCATTCTTTTTTGATATTGATGCAAATTTTTTAATCAATTTTGAGCCAAAAATAACTAAATTTGAAGAATTGCCTAAACACCAAGAAACTTTTTTTGATTTAAGTTTAATGGTGCCCGTAAATTTGTTAGCAACAAATTTGGAAAAAGATTTATATACAGTCAGCGATCTTATTACAAGTGTTAAATTAATAGATTTTTTTGAAAAAGAAGATTGGACCGATGTAAGATCATTGACTTTTAGGATTAATTTAAATCATCCTGAAAAAACACTGGAAAAAGAAGAAATTGATAAAATTTGGAATTTGGCAGTTGAAAAGTGTAAAAAATTAGGGGCGCAATTAAGAGCTTTATGAAAAAAAATAATTTAATATTTTATTATTTTAGAATTTTTTTTGCTATTTTCTTAGTTGATCGCTTAACTAAACTATGGGCCTTAAAAAATTTAGTTGTTACTAAAATAAAATTAGGCTCTGTATTAAATTTAAGATTAGTTTTTAACCGGGGTGTTGTTTGGGGTTTATTTGGTTCTAGCGAGAAATTAGGCTTTATTATTCTTACAGCAATTATATCTTTTATAATTATCTTTTTTTCTATTTATACTTTTTTTGAATATCGTAAAAAAGATAATATTTTTTTTAATGTTTTAATTTTGGCTGGAGCATTTTCAAATCTTTTAGATAGATTTATATATGCAAGTGTTATAGATTTTATAGATTTACATATAAAATCGTGGCATTGGCCAGTATTTAACTTTGCGGATTTGTTTATTTTTGTAGGTGTTGTAGGAGTTTTAGGGAGATATTGGTATGGGAATTTTAAGAAGACTTGAAGAATATTGTTATGATATTGCCACATTGGGTAAAATTGGTTATTGGCCATTTGGTGGCATTATTGCGTCATTATTTGCTTTTCCAGTAATAATTATTGGAAAATTATTACATGGTTTTAACATTACTTTTTTTAATTGGGTTACTTTATTATCAATAATTTTTGTTTTTTTTATTGTTTGGCTTGCATCAAGATTTATTTCAGAAGAATTTTCACAAAATATTGTGATAGATAAAATTGTTGGTCTTGTTGTTACTTTTATTTATGTTCCATTTTATTTTAAAATAGCTGTTTTTGGTTTTATTATTTTTAATGTTATAAATTTTTCAAGAAGGGCTCTTAATTATCGTAGTCTTTATCGCAGAACCGAAAATTTGCCATTTGGATTGGGAATAATTTTAGGCGATGTAGTTTCTGGTATAATAAGTAATTTGATTATACATCTTGTTATTTGGATTGCGGTTTGATATTAAATTTAGTTACAGAAAATTTAAAAAGATTATTTTTCCCGACATTTTGTAGGTCTTGTAATCAGTTAGCAGATCAAGATGCAATTTTTTGTTGTAATTGTTTTAGAAAAATTAAATCGATTGTATCATCGTATCTTGCAGTAAATAAAAATAAAAGCATAAAAATTTTTTCTGTTTCTGATTATCAAGACCCTTTACGTTCTCTAGTTTTAAAAAAAACTTTTTCAGATATTTTAGCAAGTAAACAATTAGCCCAATTAATTTTAAAAAGAACGCCTATAAAAAATTTGGATATAGATTTTATTGTTCCAATTCCATTGCATTGGAGTCGATATATAAAACGTGGCTATAACCAATCTTATGTCATGGCAAAATATTTAAGTAAAAATACTGAAATTCCGGTTCTTAATATTTTAAAACGTAATAGAAAGACAATTTTCCAGTCAAAATTATCTTTTAAAGATAGACAAGAAAATTTAAAAAATGCTTTTATAATAAAAACAAAATATAAAGATGTTTTGAAAAA
>JAIPGX010000023.1 GCA_021735465.1 Candidatus Babeliales bacterium
GCATTAGAATTCGCCAACACTAATAATCTTGATATTTTTACGCTGGGATCAGGCGCAAATATTTTGATTAGTGATTCTGGTTTTGATGGCCTTGTTATAAAACCTAAATTAAATAAAATTTCGTTAGATAATAACATAGTTACAGCAGAATCTAGTGTAATTATACAAGATTTAATAGATTCTTGTCTTGATAATAATATTATAGGCCTTGAAGAATTTAGCTTAATACCAGGCACAGTTGGCGGCTCTGTATACATAAATATACACTATATAACTCATAAATTTAGCGATTTTTTAATAAATGCAAAAATTATAAATAAAAAAACTGGCCAAATGTTAGAAGTAGAAAAAAATTGGTTTGAATTTGGCTATGATAAATCTAACTTGCAAAAAAAAGAATTTTTTCTAATATCAGCTACTTTTGAATTAAAAAAAGTTGATGATATTAAAACTGCATATGCCAAAGGCCGCAGAGACGAAATTATAAGACACAGAAAAAATAGATATCCATATTCTAATACTTGTGGTAGTTTTTTTAGAAATTTTTATCCTGAAGAAATTAATTTTGAAATAAATAATAAAAAAATTACTTCTGTTGCATATTATTTAGACAAACTTGGAATAAAAGGCGAACTAAGAGTTGGCAATGCTATTGTTTCAAGTCAACATGCAAATATGATTGTAACTTTATATGGCGCAAAAAGTTCTGACGTGCTAGAGTTAGCAAAAAAAATGCAACAGTTAGTATTTGATAAGTTTGGTGTAAAACCCGTCCCAGAGTGTCAAATAGCAGGAGAAGATCTATGGAAATTTTATTAAAAAATCTAGTAAGAATTTTTTACTTAATTATTTTTCTTAATTTAACAAATATAAATGCTATGGAAGATGCGCAAGAACTTGCTGAACAAAATCAAGAAATTCTAAGCCAAGAAAATGAAGAAAATAAAATTTGGGGTGATTTTTTAAAAAATAATCCTGAAGTATTAAATATAATTTTAGAAATACAAAACAATCCAGATGAGCGTCTGTTTGAATACACCAAAAGAAATATTCTTAATTTTATTGAAATAGCCAAACAATCCGGTAAATTATTTAAAATAATTATTTTACCGGAAGAATCAAATCTTCCCCCATTTAAAAGATTAAGATTTGGTACTGCTTAGTTTATTTTATAACTGATCTTGCAAGATCTTGTTGCGATTATTGGCCATAAGTTCAATCATAAAATAAAGATTATGTATTGTTGCCAAAGAAAGAACTGTAAGTTCTTTTGCTTTAAATAAATGCGTAAGATAAGCGAGTGTATATTTTTGGCAAACAGGACATTGACAATCAGGCTCTATTGGTCCAAAAATATTATCATTGCCACTTTTGGCAATTCTTAATAGACCCTTTTTTGTAAAAAGTAGGCCGTGTCTTGCACATCTTGTTGGATGAGAGCTATCAAATGTATCAATGCCAAGAGGTAAAATTCCAGCAATAGAATCAAGATCTCCAATACCTAATAAATGATTTGGTTTATCTTCAGGCAATTGGGGCGTTAAAAATTGCAACATTTCAAACATCTCTTGTCTATTTTGTCCAACACTACCACCAATGGCATAACCATCAAAAGATAATTTTGATAAAAAGTCACAACTTTGTTTGCGTAAATTTTTATCAATACCACCATGAATTACAGCATAAAGAGCTTGATTATTTGGATTTTTTAAATGCTCACACAAAGATCTTTCTTCCCATCTGTGAGTACGATGCAAAGATTTTTGCAACTTTTCTTGATCTGTGTGATACCCAGGCAACTCATCAAAACTTACTATAATATCGGCCCCAATATCTTTTTGCGCTTGAATAGAGCTTTCTGGTGTTAGCAAAATTTTGGAACCATCTTTATAGGACCTAAAAAGTACGCCGTCTTCAGAAATTTTAATAACACTATTATCGTGTTTTTTTTGTCCTTTACTTTTTAGCTCTTCATGAACACTGCCATAAGCAAGACTAAAAACTTGAAAACCACCGGAATCTGTAATAATTGGCATCTTTCGATTTATAAAATTATGTATGCCCCCTGCTTTTTTAATATATTCAGCTTTGGGCTGTACCATAAGATGGTAAGTATTGCAAAACATAAGTTGCAAGCCAATTTGGTCAACAAAATGATTATCAAGAGCCTTAATTGTCCCATTTGTACCAACTGCTACAAAATTAGGAGTATCTATTATGCCATGTGCAGTATGAATTCTGCCAACTCTGGCCCTAGATTTTTTTGATTTATATAAAATTTCGAATTTAAAATTGTTCATAGTTTTATTTTCTATTGTTATAGCAAATTTTGAATAGCATCTTTTTAATAAAAAATCGTTAATTAAAGGCCTTTTTTTATTTTTTTGGTTAAAATTGGGCCTAATTTTTAAAGTTTTTGGTCGAAATACAAGGTTATTTTAGCTATATACGGTCAAAAATCAAACTAATAATAAAAAAATACAATTATTTTGATTATTTAACTTTAATAATTTTTTTTTAATATACCCGAGCACTGACAAGCTGGCCTTATAAAACAATAAATTATTATTAACCTAGCACACGCTAGGTTCTAATTCACTTTATGGCTGCACACAAAGGCGCAGCCAATTATGAAAAAAGTTCATGTTATACGTATGAATTGACACTTAACCTCCAATTTATTTTTTCAGATAATTATAATTCCAACTGTCTGCGCCGATACATGTTGCCCAACTTACCTCAACAAAGCTTTAGCGATAATATGCAGAAGAAGTCTAATATAAATTTATATTAAATCTAATTGGCTGCGCCTTTGCGTGCAGCCACAAAGTGAATTAGAACCTAGCGTGTGCTAGGTTAATAATTTTATTATTTTTATGGATGATAGGCTGACTTCCCGATTTAACTAACAATATAATGTTCTATTTAATTTTAATAATTTTTACAAGATTAATAAATGGCGTAGAAATCAAAATAACAATTAATTTTATAGTAAAACTAATCAAAATAATTGGTAGAATAGAATTAACTATGCCACATAGACCAATAGAGGCAAAAATTAATGTATCCAATAATTGTACAACAACAATTGATATAAAATTTCTTGTAACAAGATATTTATCTAAGAAAACTTTTTTCAAAAATTTATAAAACGATAAATTTAATACTTGAATAACAAAATATGCAATTATAGAAGCAATCGTAATTCGTGGCATAAAATTTAAAATTTTCACAAAATGTTCTTGCATATAATCATAAGAATTTGGAATATAAAATACATGTATCTGAGACATAATAAGGTAAAAAATTGAAATAAAAAAACTTATATAAATGGTTTTTTTTGCTAAATTTTCACTAAAATATTCTTGAACCAAATTTATACCCAAAATACTACCTACAATAAAAACATCACTACAAGTTGCATTTAAACCAAAAAGTGTGATTTGTTTTGTGACAAATAAATTGGCTAAAACTACTTGTACACATACAAAAGAAACTAGAGCTTGGCTTCCCAGATACAGGGAAGCCAAAACAAAAATTATGACAGTTATGATTTGTAATAGAAAAAAAAGTTCATTTAGCATATTTTTTAGTATAACAAAGATTATTCTTTGGGCCAATAGCCCACACAGTTAGTATACAAATAATACTTTTTTTTATAAGATATAAAAAATCACGATTATTATAAAAAATGATTCTTAGAAAATAATTAAAAGTGAAAGTAAAAAAATGTCTGATAAAACAATTGTAACACTAGAAAAAATAGTGGCTTTGTGTAAAAGAAGAGGTTTTGTTTTTCCTAGCGCTGAAATATATTCTGGATTAAATGGGGTTTATGATTTTGGCCCAATGGGAACACTTTTAAAACAAAACATTAAAAAACTTTGGCTTAAAAACGTAAAAAGTTTTGATGAAGAAGTTGTTTTATTAGATGGTTCAATTTTGGGGGCACCTCAAGTCTGGACGGCTTCAGGCCATGTAGAAAATTTTTCAGATCCGATGGTAGATTGCCTAAATTGCAAAAAAAGATTTAGAGCTGATGAATTTGATTTAACAAAAGGCTGCCCTTTTTGTAGTAAAAAAGAATTAACTGATGTCAGGCAATTCAAATTAATGTTTGAAACTCAAGTTGGTGCAATGGCTGATCAGACCAGTATTGCATATTTACGTCCAGAAACAGCACAATCAATTTTTATAAATTTCAAAAATGTATATTCTACAACTAGAGTTAAATTTCCATTTGGTATTGCGCAAATAGGTAAAGCTTTTAGAAACGAAATTACACCAAAGCAATTTTTATTCAGAATGCGTGAATTCGAACAAATGGAGCTAGAATTTTTCTGCAAGCCAGAACAAACAGATAAATATTTCGATATTTGGGTTCAAAGAAGAAAAGATTTTTATATATCACTTGGCTTGACTCCAGAAAAAATACGCTTAAGACCACATGAAAAAGATGAACTTTCACATTATTCAAAAGGCTGCAAAGATGTTGAATACAATTTTCCATTTGGATGGAAAGAATTAGAGGGAATCGCAAATCGTGTAGATTTTGATTTATCTCAACATACAAAACATTCTGGAAAAGATTTATCCGTTTTTGATCAAGAAACACAACAATCCTTTATGCCTAACGTAGTAGAATGCTCGGTTGGTGTTGAAAGATTATTTTTAACTTTATTATTTGATGCATATCATGAAGATGTTGTAGAAAATGAAACACGAATAAGTTTAAAATTAAATCCAAAAGTTGCTCCTATAACATGTGCCGTATTACCATTAACCAAAAAAGTTGCTGAATCTGCAGAAAACGTATATTTAGACCTAAAAAAAGCAGGTTATAATGTCCAATATGATCTGTCTGGCTCTATTGGTAAAAGATATAGAAGACAAGATGAAGTTGGCACACCTGTTTGTTTCACCTTCGATTTTGATAGCATAGAAGATCAAAAAGTTACAGCCAGAAATAGAGATACTTTACAACAAGAAAGAATTCCTGTTGATCAACTTAAAAATTACTTAGATAATTTATTAAAAGAATAAAAAAACATAGAGTTTATCTAAGAACAATAATTTTTATGGGGGTTTTGCTAATTTATACTATTGTGAAATACTTAAAAGTATGCCTCAAATCACATATAGTAATTGCATAGTGTTTTTTTCAACTTTTTTAAAATTTAGGTAATCAATATGAAATTTATACGAAAAATTTATGAACTTGTAGGAATTAAGATTAATAGCAAATATGCTGTATGGTGGCTTGCAGCAATTTTTTTCATAGAAGCATTTATTTTTATGCCAATTCATTCAATACTAACTTTATATTGCATAAATAATAATAAAAAATCTTTTTATTATGCCATAATAACAACTATCGCATCTGTTATAGGAGGTATATGTGCTTATTTTGTCGGTGCATTACTATGGGATAGCGTTGGACAAACTTTAGTTAATTTATTTATATCACAAGAAACTTTTAATCAAGCTATAGAAAAATATAAAACTTATCAAAATTGGGTAGTTTTTTTAGGAGGCTTTACTCCCTTTCCATATAAAGTAATAACCTTATCTGCTGGTTTCTGTAGACTTCCATTGATACCATTTATATTTTTTTCTATTCTTTCTCGAGCTGGCAAATTTTTCCTTATAGCAATTGCAATTAGAATTTGGGGCGAAAAAATAAAAACGTTTATAGATAACAATCTAAATTCAATAACTATTATTACTTTTATTGCAATAATTTTTATTTTTTTAATTTTAAAAAGAATTTAATTTTAAGAGTTTAAATTTATTTTATTAAAATTATTTAAGGACTTTTTTATGCATACATCAAAAAATAGCGTGAAAGAAGTAGTAAAATCCATGGGTCTTGTTTTTGGAGATATAGGCACTAGCCCTCTTTATACTCTTACCGCCCTTTTTTCTTTTAGTTTTTTAATTCCAACAATTGATAATGTTTTAGGAATTGTTTCTTTAATTATCTGGACTTTAACTATTCTTGTTTCTATAAAATATTGTTGGCTTGTAATGAGTTTAAGTAAAAAGGCAGAAGGCGGCACCATAGTTTTAAAAGAAATTTTATCACCACTTTTAAAATCAAAAAAAAAAGTTTTTCTTGTTACAATTTCAGCTTTTATAGGAATTTCGCTTTTAATAGGTGATGGAGTTTTAACTCCTGCTGTAAGCATTTTAAGTGCAGTTGAAGGTATTAAATTTATTCCAACTTATGAAGGGCTAACAACACACTCATCAGTAGTAATAGCCAGTATAATTGCAATTATGTTATTTTTATTTCAAAAAACCGGAACCGATAAAGTTGCAATAACATTTGGGCCCTTGATGCTTATTTGGTTTATTACGCTTTCTCTTTTTGGAATAATTTATATAGTTCAATTTCCTGCAATTTTAAAAGCTTTAAACCCTTATTATGGAATAAAATTTCTCATAACCCATAAATTTATGGGTTTTTTTATGCTTTCATCTATTATTCTTTGCGTAACAGGAGTTGAAGCTCTTTATGCAGATATGGGGCATTTAGGGCGAAAGCCTATAATACAGGCATGGTATTTTGTTTTTATCGCCTTGACTTTAAATTATTTAGGTCAAGGCGTTTTTGTTTTAAAGCACCCAGAAATTAAAGAAGTTTTATTTGGAATGGTTTCAAACTATGTATCTATTTATATTTATGTACCATTTTTGGTTTTGAGCATATTAGCATCAATAATCGCATCACAAGCAATGATTAGCGGTGTTTTTTCAATAATTTACCAGGGAATAACCACAAGAATCATGCCTATCTTCAAAGTCGATTATACTTCAACCAGGTTGCGTTCCCAGATATACATTGGCGTCATAAATTGGTTTTTATTATTATGTGTATTACTAATAATATTTATTTTTAAAAAATCTGTAGCCTTAACTGCTGCCTATGGTCTTGCTGTAGCAGGTACTATGACTATTACAGGAATTCTGACAACATGTGTTTTTTTCATTAGAAAAAATTATATCAAAGCCTCTATTGCTGGAACAATAATTTTTGTAGATATTGCTTTTTTATTTTCTACATTTTTTAAAATACCGCATAGAGGCTATATTTCACTTGTCATAGCATCTTTTCCATTAATTTTAATTTTGATTTATACATCTGGTAAAAGAAAAATTTATAAATCTTTAAGCCCAATGAGTTTGGATATTTTTATTGATAGTTATGAAGAAATTTATAATAAAGTTTGTAAAATTAGGGGTACGGCATTATTTTTTACAAGAGAAATTCAAAAAGTACCACCCTATGCCATAAAAACAATGCTTCTAGATAATATAATTTATGAAGAAAACATTTTAGTTTCAATAACAATTTTAGATATACCTTTTGGCATATCAACAAATTTTGAAGATAACATTTGTTCTGGATTAAAATCTTTTAAAATTAAAGCTGGTTATATGGAAGTTTTAAATGTTGAAGAAATTTTGAAAAAATCTGGAATAGATGAAAAAGTTATTTTTTATGGCATAGAAGACGTTATCACTAAAAATCCTATTTGGAGAATATTCTCTTTTGTCAGAAAGAACACATCTTCTTATGTTCAGCTTTACAAGCTACCGGTTGATAAATTGCATGGGGTTACTACAAGAGTAGAGATGTAGAAATAATTTAATTTTATTTCAAGCTTAATTTTTGCAAAAAAATAGCCACGAATATAAAATTCGTGACTATTTTTTTTTGATTAATATATTTTCTTCTTATAAGCTTTCAATCCGAATTACAGTAAGAGGCTGCCTGTGTCCCTTTTTTGTTCTTTGTTTCTTACGTCTTTTGTGTCTGAAAACAATAAGCTTTGGACCTTTAGTTTGTTTTACAATGCTTGCCTTAATAGAATCATTTAAATAAGGTTTACCAAACTCAAATTTATCTTCCCCAGTTTTACGAAATAAAACTTCTGAAAATTCAATTTTTGTTCCAGCTTCACCTTCTATTTTCTCTATAGCTATTGTTTTTCCAGGAATCGCTTGGTACTGCTTGCCACCGGTTTGAAAAATTGCATAATTTTCAAAGGTGACTTTGTTATCTTTTTGCATTTTAATTTAACCTTTCAACTGACATAATTTAGTATTTAATTATTTAATAATTTTCAGGAAACAGCATAATAATTTTAACAAAAATACGCTTACTGTCTAGAAAAATAACCTGTTTTTCAATTTGAAATTATTTTAAATAATTAACTAAAATGGCAATTCGTCTTCAAATGCTGGTTTATCATTAAATTCTACTTCGCCAGTTCCGGTAAATTCACTTTTGGTAGCGGTTTTTTTTACTTTTGGCTTTGTTACAGCGGCACCATTATTTTCATAATCAGCAGATTGGCTAAATTGTTCAATTGTAGAATCTGTATCTTTGTCTAACGTTGCCCCGGAAGAAGATGATAAAAATGTAACACGATCAGCAACAACTGAATGCTTACTTCTTTTTTGACCTTCATTATCTTGCCAGGTATCAAATTTTAGACGTCCTTCAACTAATGCGCTGCTACCCTTTTTTAAAAATTGGTTGCAACTTTCTGCTTGAGCACCCCAAACATCAATATCTACAAAACAAACTTCTTGAACCATCATTCCTGTTTGTTTATTTTTAAACTGTCTGTTTGATGCCAAACTTAATCTACAAATTGCTTGACCAGAAGATAATTGTTTATAATCTGGATCTCTTGTTAAATTACCTATCATTATCACGCGATTGTAACTAGCCATTTTTAATACCCTTAATTTTTAAAATTTTAAAAAATTATCCCAAACAATTTTTTTATAAAAATATTCTAACAAATATAAAGAATAAATAAAAATTTAGTTTTTTAACCTATTTTTTTAAATTCATATCAATACCACAGCTACCTGGAAATTTAGTTTCCGCTTTTTGCTGGCTATTTACAGCAAAACCACTAAAACATTTTTTTACTCCATTTTTAACCCCAGTTTTAAACCGGGCCCAACGACCCATCTTAGCTTCTGCCATATTTTCTTTATTAGTCGTGTTATTGTTATTATTTTTGTTCAACCTATCAGAAATACTTTTTTCTTCTTGTTCTTTTTCTAAAAATATTTTTCTAATTTTATCATGTTCACTAGTATCATATTTAGCTAAGATTTTAACTTGCTCTTCTTGAGTCCAAAACTTAGATCTCAATTTAAACTCTTTTTGAGTAGTTAATTTAAGCTTTATACCTTTTTTTTGCTCATCACTTTCACCTTTTTGTTCATCAGAATCATGCTCTATATCATGCCCTATTTGATCTTGCTTGCTATCAACTCCTAAATTATTATTTGAATTTGAATCAACTTCTTCTTTTTTCAAAAATTTATTTATCAAAGCTCCACTAATAATCAAAGACCCAATAGCACAAGTTATAATTATTACATTTTTTTTATTATCAACGATAAACCTGCAAGGCTTATAAATAAATTTATCAAAAATTTTTGAACCTAAGCCTTTCAGTTCGATTTTTTGCGTCAAAAATACTGATCTAATTAAATCACTTAAAGATACGATATTTTCAATCAAAAAATCAGTTTTTTGTTTTATATAATTACTTTGTAAATTATCCGAACAAATATAATCTTTTTTAATAATATTAATGGCCTTTAAAATTTTTTGCTTATCACTAAATTTTAAAATTTTTATAGATTTAACAAGATTACATAAACTAAAAAAAGATTTTATTAAATTCTGGCAATAAAAGTCTTCTTTTTTTATTGCCAACAATTCTTTATTTATAATTTCCAATTGTTGCAATGCAATATCTAAACTAAAATTATTAATCTGTTCATTTTCTTTAACAATATTTTTATCTAATAAAATTAAAAAATTTTGCAAAGAATCAACTGACTCTTTTACAACCTGAATGTAAGCTAAATCATTCTCATATGAAGCATTTAACCCTTTTTGACAGTAAGCACAATTTGTCAAAAAAACAAAATAGAACCCTGCAAAAAATAAAAATACATAAATAAAAAATTTCGATTTCTTTTTGTAAATATCTAACAGCATAAAAACCCTTTATTATAGACAAAATTCTTTATTAACAAATTTAAGATGTTTCATGATATCAACAAAGATATTTTTTACAATATTTAAAATTATTTTTCAGAAAACAATAAGATTTCTATATCAAAAAGATCTTTTTGATATTTTTGATAAACATGTGAATTATATAAAAAATCTTCGTATAATTTAGAAAAATATTTAAAGATATTATTAATTTTACAATCTTGTTGAATAAATTCTTCGAATACAAGTTTATTTAATAAAAGATTAGGCAAAGACATGTATTTTACTTTAATAAGCGGTCGGGCCAAAAAATATGTAAGCCACGAAGTTTTATAAAAAACTATCGATGGCACTTTTAATAATGCTAATTCTAAAGTTACGGTTCCAGGTTTTGTAATTGCCAGACAACATTGACTCAGTAATTTTAATTTTTCTTTTTCATCTTGAACCAAGATTATATTTTTTCTAAAAAAATTATATTGCTCACCAAATAATTTTTTTAATTCTTTTTCTATAAAATCATATGAAAAAGATTGTGCTATAGGCAAAACAATTTTAAGATCAGGCCAACTGTTATTTATTTTTTTAATTATTTCAACAACAAATGGTAATAATTTTTTTATTTCGCTCGTTCTAGACCCGGGGATAATAGCAATTTGATTTTTTTTATTTTTTAAAAATTCTTGATCAACCTGCCACTTTTCAAAAGATTCTTTTAATTTTGAGTAAACAGGATTTTCAAAATAAAAAGTATTTAAACCATATTTTTTGTACCATTCAACTTCAAATGGATATAAAACAATAAGTTCATCACAATATTTTTTTAATTTTTTTATTCGCCACTTACCCCAAATCCAGGTTTGAGGAGGAGAAAGATATGTAATTTTTATTTTGGGATTAGCTTTTTTTAAAGCTTTAGCAAGCCTTAAATTAAAGCCAGGAAAATCAATCAAAACAATTTCTTCAAAATTATTTTGTAAAATATATTCTTTTAAATTTTTTAAAAACTTAAAAATAAAGGGTATCTTTTTTATAATTTCAGATACCCCAACTATATTCAATTCTTCTAGATTTTTATACAGTTTGGCACCTGCATTTTGTAAGAAGTGACCGCCGATGGCGGTCACTTGAATAGCTTCATAATCTTGTTTTAATCGTTTTAAATACCAAGCTCCTAATCTATCACCAGAAACTTCGCCAGAAACAAAAAATATTTTTTTCATGTAGTTTTATTTTTTAATTTTGCATTTTTCAAACAATTATTTTTATTTATTTGTTCTCGTAAATTTTGAATATTTTTTACTTCTGTTTCAAGCTGCAATTTTGTTTTTTTCATGATGTTAGAAGCGTCAGCCAAATCTAATTTATTAGCATTCTTAAATGGAGCTTTGTTTTCTACAAGTGCTTCAACTTTTGAAAACAAATTTTTTTGTATTCCAGAAAGTTCAATCTGAATTTTGCCTACTAATTTATTTAATTTGGCACAATTATGCAAAACATTTTTTAGTGAATCACCAATATCTTCTTTTAATCTATTTCTTGATAATTTACGTGTATCTACTTTAGATAAACTGACTTGTTTATTTTCGATAATAAAATTTCCAGAATTAGTAGATATTATTCTTGTAAAATTAAAAAATAAAAAAAGATATAAAATTAATTTTTTGTTATACATTTTTATTGCTGTCTCTTATTTTTTTTTGTTTTTATTATTTTTCTTACCTAATTCTTTCTTATATTCTGTTAAATTACGATGTTTTTTAGGACGAAGATTGTAACCAACTTTTTCATGATATTCTTTTTCTTCATCATCATTATCATCATCTAAAATTTCTATACCTGGAAATTTTTTTATTTTTGCTTCATCATCTTTTTTTTCAGTACCTGAATCTGGTTTAATATCATCTTTGTTTTTTTCTGGATTTGGATTTGGTTCATTATCTTTTTTTTCTTTTTTTGAACTCAAAAATTTAAAAAAATACCAGCCACCAACACAACTAACTAAAACTGTTCCTACACCAGATAAAGTCAAAATGGTGCCATCTTGATGATCTTTTATAAATTCAACGGGCCTGTACCAGACAATATCTGCAAGTTTTGTATAAAAACTGTTATCAAGCTTAAATTTATTATTTGCTAAATTATTTATTAAAAAATTTCTAAAAGATTCATTAAATTCTTTTATATTATTAATCAATGAATCACCCATGCTTAACATTCTATTTTCTTTATCTATTATTTGAGAAATATTATCCGTGCTTTTTAAAATTTTTCTTAAATCTTTAAATTTTATTTTTTTATCAGGCATTTCTAAGCTATTTATATTTTCAGCAATATTGCTCAATTTAAAAAAAGCCTGTGTAAGATCATCATAAATAACACTTGTATCTTTTTTAATCATTAATTCATCAGAAATATAGGTTAACAAACTATCTAATTTTTTTATTTCAGCATTATAATTTTTTCCTGATACTTCATCAACACCATCATTTGAAATAAGTTCATCATTAATTAAATTTTTCTTTAACAAATTTAAAAAATTTTTTAAAGAATTAACTGCATCTTCTATTGTTTGACTGTTGTCTAAGATATTATCTTGAGCAACACAGAAATTGTTTGTCAAAAACAAACTAAAACAAAGAACAAAAACTTTTATTAAATTTTTATTAAAAAGATTCAACATCTAGATATCCTTCTCTTTTTTATAATTTTATACAAAAAAAGGGCAATACAAAAAGTATCGCCCTCTTCAATTTTCAAAGTAATTTTTTATTAATTACTTTTTAGGTTCTTCTTTTTTGTGTTTTTTATTAAAAGCTTCTTCTTGAGCTTTTTTATATTTTTTCAAAACACCATCTTCTTTATTAATTTCTGTATCAAAAGCATTTGCAGCTGATGCAAAAATCTTTTCAACAAGAGCCTTATTTGCTTTTTCAACTAAAGGTTTTACGTCTTCTTCTTTAGTTACATTAGCTGTAAATCCAGTTACTTTTCCTTCATCACCTTTTACTGCTGTAAACAATGCAGCTTTAACATCAGCATTCC
>JAIPGX010000024.1 GCA_021735465.1 Candidatus Babeliales bacterium
ACAATATTGACTTAACCCTTCAATCCCTGCATCAGTTATTTGATAACACCCAGAAATATCTAAATACTCAGAAAGCGTATGGACTTTTGCTATATTGATTAAATCATCGTCCGTTAAATATTGATATTGAGATAAATTAATAATAGGTAAACTTTTTTCTGGATCCATATATGCAGCTAAAAAATCTGACGTTGATGTTTGTTTAAAAGAAGAAGGTGTAAATAATGCAGTTTCAGTTAAGGCGTCATCATTATAAGTTGAGTCATCATTGTAGTTAGAGGGTAAAGAAACTTGAATGGGGGGTGGGGGACTTGGGGTAGAATTTCTGGGAGGATTTGCATTTAAACATGATACTAAAAATAAAAGGCCAACAAAGCTTTTTATTATAAAATTTTTACTCATATTTCCCTTTCTTTTTTTAAATTTGGCCAATAGAAAGAATCTTCTTTCTATTGGCCAAATTTTATTTATTATTAATAGTTTGTACTTTCACCCATGGTTTCACCCATTTGTTTTTTTCGTCTTTTTAATAGTTTTGCTAGTTCTCCTGTTAAAGTTAATTTTTGTTTTGATTCTTTTTCTTCTTGTTCTTTTAATATTTGTTCTATTGGTTTAACTTTTCTTAACCGTACTCCCTCTTTAATTTGTTCTAACAAATCAGTTGGAGCAGTAACTCTAGGTTGTGTTCTAGTGGCAGGTGCTGATATATTTTCTTCTTCTTCTTGTTTCTTTTTTAATCTTGCAGCTCCAGCTTGTAATTGCTCTGCTAGGCTAAGTGTTGGCTGTGCTTGAGTAGTAGTTGTAGCAGTAGCTTTTACTGCACTAGCAGGCACTGGGGGAGCTGTTGGGATTCTTCTAGGTAGTGGCGGTGCAACTGGAATTTTTGGTGCCTGTGGGATTGGTGGGGCTTGTGGAATGTCAGTGGTCGTTGTGATTGTTGTTTGCATAGGCATTAATTTTTGTAGTTCTTTTTTTTGTTCAGGAGTTAATTGCTTTATTTGTCTAACTATATTTTGTACTGGGTCTTTGGATCTTTTAAAAAATGCCCCAACATATCCTCCCCATGATTGTTTTTTAGGCTGTCTACTTATTGTAGGTGCTTGTTCTAATGCTTGAGGACGTCTAGTTTCAGGTATAAATAATTGAGCTTGACGTGCTTGTTCTAATTCAGATTTAATTTTAGATTGGCTTCTTTGTTCTAATTCTTCTAAAGTCAGTTGACTTACTTTACCTAGAACATTGAAATATGGTATTTTTCTTTTTAATCCCTTTGAATCAATAACCAAAATACCACCATCTCTTAAAAAATTTTCAATTTTTACTTTTTCTATTTTATCTTGACTTTGACTATAATAATAAACGTCATCACCAACTTTAATTCTTTGATCTTGACCTTTTATTATTTGCAGATATTCTCCTGGTTTTATTTTTTCTATTGGCGCAAAAATTAAGTTTTCATTTGGATTAAGCTCCATATCTGCTTTGCTTCTTGCAGCTTCAATTTGTAATTCTCTAATTTCTTCCGGAGTCGGCTCCATACAAAAAATATTATTCACAAAAAATAATAAAAACGAAAAAATTAATGTTTTGTTAAAAAAATTATAAAAATTCATATAAAATCCCCCTATATTTTAAAATTATAAATTAAATTATCTCACACCGAGATTATCTAATAATTATACTACATTAAATAATTACTATTAGTCAATATGTTAAATAATAATAACAATAAGGCTTTTGCTAGTTAGAGTTTTTGGTTCTATATTTGGAATAAATAACAACAATCTAGAAAATGACTTTTTTTAAATCTCAAATCAGTAAAAAAATTTTTTAAAACCGGGATTTTTTATGTATAGCCCTAAATCTTATTTCTTGAAAATAAAAGTTTTATTAATATTTGTCTTGAATTTGTTTTTTATTTCTAATATTTTTTCATATTTTGTGAGTTTGGATGGTTTGGTTAACCAATCTCAAAATAAAACTGTTTTTTTATTTGGAGATTTCCATGATTTTAATACAAATATAAGCCGCGAAACTACTAACTTAAATTTTTTAAAAGAGTTTATTCCGCAACAAATAGATCAAAATCCAAATTATTATTTTTATATGTTTTTTGAAGGGCCTTCTGAAATAAAAGCAGATTTTTTTTGTGAATTAACTGAAAATAATAATTTTAGACTTTTAAATAAAATACCAGACTTAATTACCGAATTTAATAAAAATTCAGAATTAATTAAATTTGAAAATATAAATTTTCGCAAAATATCTTTTTTGACTATTTCTTTATTTTTAGCCGATGCAGAACCTCGAATTTATTCTTATAATCCAAGATTTGTGCGAAATAATCAGGCTGATAATTTGTGCGAATTTAAATTCAAAAATCTTTTTGATGAATTTAGAGAAAATTTTGATATTATTCATGATAAAATTAGCTTTTTAAATAGCTTATATTTAGAAAACATATTTGCAGGCATAAACTCTAATTTTCAAGATCTAACTGTTTATTTAAATTCACAAAATATTACTGATCAAGATTTTTTATTAAAAATAGCCGGAAATATGTATTTAGATAATATTGAAAAATTTGTTACTGAAAATATTTGTGATCACGAAGTTTTATTAGAAATACAAGAACGAATAAGAGTTTTAAAAATGGATTTTAGTGATTTTATTACAAATTATTTGTCTAAAACTAGTTGTGATTGGTCTAGTTTAAAATATAAAATAAAAAGTTTATCTAATTATTATTTTGGGATGGTAAACTTTTTGACCGAGCAAGATGAACAAGATTTTATAACATTATTAACTTCTTTTAATAGCAATAGAAATACTATAGAGCGTAAAATAGCTGCCTGTTTTAATTCATTAATTGATTTGAATATTTTGCAAAATATTTTGAATACAAAAAATAATAGTAAAATAATTGTTGTTGCAGGAGCCTCACATACTCAAGCAGTAAAAGAATTTTTATTAAATTTGGATTATAAGAATTTAGATCCTGAATAATAATTCATAGGATATTTTTTTAAAAGTGAAGCCTCAACGGCTTCTAAGCCATGGGGTTTTCTGCTAAATTTTTAATAAAAAAAGGGCGTAAAATTTTACGCCCTAGTAAACAGTTTTTTAAAATTTATAGATCTTCTCTTCTCTTATTTAACTTTTTTAGCCTTTTTTAATTCTTTAGGCAAAATGCCTGCTTCAGGAATTTTTTCAGGAATTTTTTTCGGAGCGTGTCTTTTTAATCTCATTAGATTTGTTCTATATTTTCTTAATTGATCAATCTTTTTATCAAGTTTATATGGCAATTCTTCTAAATCTTTTAATAAACTTTCAATTTTTTTATCAAATTCTTGCGCTTTTTCTTTTTTAAATTTATTTTCTAAGTCTTTAGCTTTTTTTTCATATTTATCATAATTTTTATCTTTATCTATTCCTGACTGTTTAAGTTCATATTTTATATATTCGTTTAATGCTTTATTTTTTTCAAGTTCTATTTTTTTTATCTGGTTATATAATTCATATTGTTTTATTTGATAATCTTTTTTTGCTTTATAAATCTGTTTATTTATATCACTTATTTTTTTTTCATAATCACTAACAGTAAGTATTACTTTTTCCTTCTCTTTTTCTTTTTCTTTTGCTTGTAATAAACTTGGAACACATATTAATACAACAAGAATTGATAAAAATATTTTCTTCATAAAATCCCCTTTTTTTTAAAACAATCAAATTTAGCCGGCAGATTAACAACTTAACTAGTTAAATTATAACTAAAACAAGAATCAATTTGCAATAAGAAATATTTTTATGCCAAAAATATATATTGAAAAATCAAATAAAATAGTAAAGAAATTATTGTACATATAAATAAATATATTGAATTTATTCTAAAGTCTGGCTTTATTTTCCACAGAATATAAGCATTTATAGATATTAATAAAAGACTTAATACTTTCACAATAAAAATACTTATAAGGGCTAAAATGGGATTAGCAAAGTTTTTAAGCAAAATAAATATATAAAATAAAGCAAATTCGAAAATTTTAAATAAAAATAAACGAGCTGTTTTTTCTTCGACTATATAAAATTGCTCATATATTATAAAAAAATATTCAAGCAAAGCTATTATTGAAAAAATTGATGACTGTAAAATTGTGTTTGATGTTAAAAAATACATATTTTTTAATTTTATTAGATTTTTATAATTTATAAGAACAAAAATTATTATCGGATAAATAATTAAACTTAAATTTTTACTCAAAGCATTAAAAGCTAATCGTTTTACAGATAATGAAGAATCTTTTATGCGGGCCAATAAAGCGTTTCCTGAAAATATAAAAGTAACTTTCATTATAGATTTTATAGATTCGGCTATGTGATTAGCCAAATTAAAAATCCCCGCTTTTTCTAATCCAAATCCTGATGCAAAAAATGGAGTTAAAAAATTACCTGTAAAAAAATTTTTGCCCACTTGAATCGAATAATTAAAAAACCGTGTTTTTATAATTCGAATAAGTAAATTTTCAGGATAATCAAGTTTTTTATTATTTAATTTTTTATAAAAATTGAAAACATAAAAACTAAAAATTGATACTCCCAAAAATGTATCTATTAAATATGGTATAAATACTAAATTTTGAGTTATTTTAAAATTAAAAAATAAATAACAAATCCAAACTGTGGAAACATAAAAAGTTACTAAAACCGTTTCTGTTATAATCACTCTTTTACTCAAAAAAAGAGTATGTAAAAGACGTCTGAGAAAAATTCTTATACCCTCAAATGGTATTATTAACAATATCAAAAAAATAAATGGATTGTTTTGTTTGTATAAAAAACTTTTAGAATAAAAATATGTTGTAATAATGCTTGCTATAACAAAAATTATTATTTGTGGTGTCAGATAATAAAATAAAAAAATTTTTTTAAAATTCTCTTTACTTTTTACAAAAAAATTTAAAAAAGGCGTTATGCTATTACTCATACCAAACTCAGTCAAATACACTGTTAGATAAATTATAGAAAAAATACTTCCCTGCAGACCATATGCCGCTGAATGCATAATTTTTAATAAAAAAATTTGATGTAAGATTTTTAGACTTTCATAAAATCCACTTCCAAAAAGATTCCATTTGAAACTAGATTTAAAATTTTTTTTAATGTTTTTTTTGTATTCGAACATATTTTTTATTTGTAATTAGTTTTTTAGAAATTTATAAAAAATTTCAACGAGTCGTTTAATGTCGTAATATTATTTGATATAAAAACGTTGTTTAAAATTGATTTTCGTTTATGCAGCTTTTTTAACACGTCTGGCAGCTTGTTTTGAAAAATAATTTTTTTTTTATAAAACTCTTTTTTTTTTATGTTCATTTCTTGTATTATTAAATTAATAAAAGGGGATAGTTGAGGGGGGGACCAACGAACAGTTAAAGGCTCGTTAAATAATTACGAGCCTTTAATTTTTTTATACTTTTAAAATTTGTTTTTTATATACTTCGATTGTATCTTGTAACCCAAGAATATCGGCTTTTACTAAACTTTCAACATTTTTTTCTTCAGCATCTCTTTTGATCTCATTTAATTTATGTACAAGTTCTTGTATAAGTTGATTATTACATTCTTTTATATTACTTAAAATAAATTTTAAAAGATCTATTTCTGTATTCAATTTATCCAAATTTTTTAATATTATTTTACTATCATTAATCCTTTTTACTTCCTGTTTTGATAAAATTTTTACAGTCAAAATTAAAGTTAGTAATAAGAAAAACTTAAAAACTGTTTCTTTTATTTGAAAATCTTTTAAAAACATCATAAATCAATCCTTTTAATTATGTATAATTATTAGTATCAAAATTATATTTGGTCTATATAGAAAGTACAACAAAAGTTTAAAAAATATAATAAAATTGAGTTATTATTCATGAACTTGAGTAAAATTCAATTTTATTGTTAGAATAAGTTTTACAGTTGTGTGGGTTTTTGAAAAAGAAAATTTGGGGTTTTTTGCTCTGAAGGTTTCAGGATGGAGGTGATAAAAAAGACAAAAGGAATATTTATGTTCAATCTTGCTGACGAAATATTTTATCCTGGCCATGGAGTAGCTCTTATAGAAGAATTATCCTTAAAAAATATATCTGATATTCAAATAACTTTTTTTAAGTTGAAATTTTTATATAAAGATATGACTATTTGGGTTCCTATTAGTAATATTCAAAATTTAGGAATAAGATTTCTTACAAATAAAGATGAAATTGATAATCACATAAAAGCGCTTTATAATTCAACAAATAAAATTTTACATTTTGTTGATTTTACACCCAGTGGATGGAACAAAAGACATAAAGAATATCAATTAAAAATACAGCGTGGTAAATTTGCTGATCTTATTAACATATACAAAGATTTAATGCTTATCTCTCAGCAAAAAGATTTATCTTTTGGAGAAAGAGGCATTCTGCAAACAGTAGAAGAACTTCTATCCCAAGAAATTCAATCTGTTACAGGTAAGGATAAAGATTTTATTTTGAGTGAACTACATGCTCCATTTAAACAGTTTTTTATTCAAAATGATCATGTACAAAATGTAGGTATAATTTAGGTATAATCTAAGTGCTGATCAAAAAAAAACCATTTGTATTAATTATAACGGGTCCAACTGCCTGTGGAAAAACCGCTCTTTCAGATTTAATTGCCAAAGAAATTCCATCACAAATTATAAATGCCGACGTGGGTCAATTTTATACAAAATTATCCGTTGGAACTGCCAAGCCTGATTTAAAAAATCAAGCTATTAAACACAATTTATTTGATATTATGGATAAACCAAAAGATTTAAGCGCTTTTGAATATAGTAAGTTGGCAATTCAGAAAATAAATGAAATTTCTATGCACGAACAGTTGCCGATCTTAGTTGGTGGATCTTTGTTTTATATAAAATCTTTATTTTTTAATTTACAAGAAGCTCAGACAAATAATTTTGTTAATAATATTAGTTTACATGAATATGGACAAACAGATCTATGGTACGCTTTATACAACATAGACCCTCAAAGAGCGCAACAAATACATAAAAACGATATTTATAGAATTAATCGGGCATTAGAAATATGGCAAAAAACAGGTATATTGCCATCTGCTCAAAAACCTAATTTTGATCTTAAATTTAATGCGCTTTTTGTTTTTATAGATTTGCCAAAAGAAATTTTAGAACAAAACATAAACCAACGAACAATTCAAATGTTTAAAAACTATGATTGGATTTTGGAAGCTGAAAACTTAATGAACAGGGGTTGGCAAGATTTTGTAATAAAAAAAAATCTTATTGGTTATAAAGAAATTTTTGAATGGATAAATCAAGGCAAGAAAAAAGAAGACTTTTTAAAACTTATTCAAATAATACAGCTTAAAACTAGGCAGTATGCAAAAAAACAAATAAAATTTTGGAAGAGTTTTAAGAAAGAATTAGAGCAAAATAAAAATTCAAAATTTATATATTCTATTATTTCAGTAAATAATTCTGGAAAAAGTGCTTATCTAGAAATAAAAAAAGCGCTAGCAGAATTTATTGATTTCTAAGAGCTTGATGCAAATTTTAGTTGCAGAGAATCTTTCCGTTGGATACACTGACTTAAGTAATTGTAAATATAATTTTCATTAATATTAAAGAGAAAGGTATTTTGATGATTTATATATTTAGAAAAGAAATGAAGAAGTGGCACTCAGTATTGTGGATAGTTTTGGCGGCTATAGCATTAACTGCAGGTGTTGGAATATTTAAGAGACCAAGCACTGATATAACTATTGGCGTAGTTAATGGTCAAAAAATTTCGATGAAAACCTATAGGCAGGCTTTAAGTGAAATAAGTATGCAAATTGAAATGTATAAAGCTTATGCCAAAATGTATGGCATTCCTGCTGAGATGTTTTTAAACATGGCTGGTTTAAATAATCCTGACCAGGCCGCTTTTGATCAATGCGTAAGAAATACTTTAATAGATTCTGAAAAAAATAAATTTAATGTTAAACTTGATCCAGAATATGTTGCGCAAGAAATAGCAAAGTCTTTACCTATGCAGGTTAAAGATGCTCAAGGCAATCTTGATATTCAGGCTTATAGGTTTTATTTAAGTCGTCTTGGTACAACAATCACAGATTTTGAACAAAATATTGAAAATTCTATAGAAAGATCTTTTTTTGAAAATTTTGTGAAAGAATCTGCCTATATATCTGTCGATTCTCTTAAAAATTTATTTATTCAAGAACATTTAAAAAAGAATTTTGAAATATTGGAACTCAATTTTGATCATTTTTTAAAAGAAGCTAAAGAACAGAAAGTTGATTCTGACGTATTAAAGAAATTTTTTGCCGAACACAAAGAAGTATATAGAATTCCTGAAAAGCGTAAAATAAATTACTGGATTATTTCGCCTACAAAATATGCTGAAAAAATAAATATTGACCAACAAATGATCGAAGAATTTTATGAAAAAAATAAAAGTTCTTTATTTAGAGTTCCTCCAAAAGTCAAAGTTAGACATATTTTGTTTAAATTTAAAGAAAACTCTACGCCAGAAGAAATAGAGCAAACCCTTGAAAGAGCAAAAGATGTTCACGGTCAGGTTGTAAAAGCTCCTGAAAAGTTTATTGAATTCATAAAAAAGTATTCTCAGGATAAAGATGCGGCAAAAGATGGTTTAATTGATTTTTTTAAAAAAGGAACTTATGAGCCAGAATTTGAAAAAGTAGCATTAAGCTTAAAAGAAACTGGAGAAATTTCAGAGTTAATTAAAACAAATAATGGCTATGAAATAATTCAATTAGTTGAAAGAAAAAGTGCTTTTGAAAAAGCGTTAGAAACAGTAAGAGATGAAATTATAAAAATTATCAAGTCTAAAAAATCATTAACAAATTTAAAAAGTGACTTAGAAAAAACTTTATATAATGCAAAAAAGGATAAAACTGCTATAGAAAAATTTGCTAAAGATAATGATTTTAAAATGGAACAAACAGGATTTTTGACTAAAGGCAAAATTTCTGAAAACAAACTTGAAAATATTTTAGCTGAAAAAGTTTTTGGGCAAAATAAATCTAGTGTCCAAGGATATTTTACACATGAAAATAATCAAATTCTATATCAATTATCAGAAGTTGAACCTAGCTTTATTCCTGAATTTGAAAAAATTGAAGATCAAGTTTTAGCCGATTATTACAAAGATAAAGCTAAAAATAAAATAAAAACTGAAGCCAAAAAATTACAATTAGATTTAATGCAAAACAAAACATCTGCTTCAAATTCCAAAATGCAAAATCTCGCAAAAACTCTGAATTTTAAGCTTATTCAGACGGGTATGTTAAAAAAAAGTGATAAAGAAGCAATTAAAAAACTAAATTTAGAAGATAATTTAATTGAAAGAGCTTTTATTTTAGATGATCCAAGACAAGTTTTAAGATTTAAAGGTGATTTAAATATTTATCTTGTAAGACTAAAAGATGTAGAAAAATTTGAATTAAGTGATTTTGAAAATGCAAAAAGTAATTTATTACAATCCGAAAAAATGAACATAAAAAATCAATATTTGGAAAGCTTTATTGCATCTTTAAGGAGAAATGCTAAAATAGAAAAAGTTCAAAAAATGCTGAATGTGAATAATCATATAGATTATATTGATATGGACATATAGAAAGAACGCAGAAAGATAATTTTTATGGCACAAAAAGTTAAAGAAACACAAAATATTAATAAAAGTTTAGAAGCAAAAAAAACTGCTTTAGATGCCGCTTTTGCTCAAATAGATAAACAGTTCGGGCACGGATCTATAATGTTGTTGGGACAAAAAGTCTCTGATCTTATAGATGTTGTTCCAACGGGCTCGATTTTATTAGATCAAGCATTAGGTGTTGGTGGCTTGCCTAGAGGCAGAATAATAGAAATTTATGGTCCTGAAGCCTCCGGTAAAACAACAATGACATTACATTCAATCGCTCAAGCTCAAAAAAAAGGTGGGACCTGCGCCTTTATTGATGCAGAACATGCGTTAGACCCTGTCTATGCTGCACAAATTGGAATAAATGTTAACGATTTAATTATTTCACAACCTGATTATGGTGAACAGGCTTTAGATATTGCTGAGATGTTAATTCGCTCAGGAGCAGTTGATTTATTGGTCATAGATTCTGTTGCTGCTTTAGTTCCTAAAGCAGAACTTGAAGGTGACATGGGCGACCAGCATGTAGGTTTACAAGCTCGATTAATGTCTCAAGCTTTAAGAAAATTGACTGCAGTTGTACATAGATCCAAAACTGTTTTAATATTTATAAATCAGGTAAGACATAAAATTGGTGGTATGCCTTTTGCTAATAATGAGACAACCACAGGCGGAAATGCATTAAAGTTTTATTCATCCGTTAGATTAGAAGTAAGACGTATTGCAACTTTGAAAAAAGGTGATAAAGCTTTTGGTAATAAAGTTAGGGTAAAAGTAGCAAAAAACAAAGTTGCTCCACCATTTAAAACAGTAGAAATAGATCTTATTTTTGGGCAAGGTATTTCTAGAGAACTTGAACTGTTAGATGTTGCCATTGGATATGGAATTATTAAACAAGCAGGTTCTTGGTTTACTATGGACGGTGAAAATTTTGCTCAAGGTCGAGATAATGCATTTATAAAAATTAAAACTGATGAAAAACTTTTTGAAAAAATTTTAGGACAGGTCAATGAAAAAATACAAAACGATCCTAAATAAAGGAAAAGAGGAGTGAATAAATTCAAAGATTTAAAAAAGATGCCTGGTACTGATCATTTCGTTAATGAAGAAATTAGATATTTAAAGATACAGGTTATTGATCAGGATGGAAGCAATTTGGGAGTAATCTCTAAAAAAGAGGCTTTGGCTTATGCTAGAAATGCCGGTATGGATTTGGTGCAAGTTGGGGAAAATGATGGTATAGGCATTGCCAAAATAATGGATTTTGGTAAATTCTTATACAATAAGAAAAAACAACTAAATGAAGCCAAAAAGAAACAAAAAATTATACAAATTAAAGAAGTAAAATTACGACCTAATATTGCCGACCAGGATTATAAAACTAAACTTAATCATGCAATAGAATTTTTAAAAGATGGTAAAAAAGTTAAATTTACTCTTCAATTTAGGGGGCGTGAATTTATAATGATGAATGAATTGGGACAACAACTTTTTGACAGAATAAATAAAGATTTGCAAGAAAGCAATATAGGGACATTAATCGAAGAAAAGGAACAAAGAGGAAAACCTTTTTGGTCCAAAATTTATTCATTAAAATAAGTATTAAAATTTTTTAAGGGTTTAAATTATGGCAAAAATGAAAACACACAGCGCTTCAAAAAAGCGTTTCAAGGTAACAGCTTCTGGTAAGATAAAAAGAAGTAAGGCTTACAATAGACACCATTTCTGGGCTAAGTCTCCTAAGAAGATTCGTGCTCTTAGACAAGCGGATTATATTTCTGGAGCCGATGAAAAAAGAATTATAAGATTGTTGCCTTACGCATAGATTGCCGTTCGCATGGTTCGACTGAGCTCACCACGAACGGGGTGAGCACTTATAGCATTTAATATAGAAAGTAATTAACAATGAGTAGAATTAAACGTGGTACTATAACAAAAAAAAGACATAAGAAAATTTTAAAGCAGACTAAAGGTTATTGGGGACAACGCAAAAATATAATTAGAAGAGCAAGCGAAACCCTTTTAAGAGCTATGGAGTTTGCTTTTATTGGAAGAAAATTAAAGAAAAGAGATTTTAGATCCTTATTTGTTACTAGAGTTAGTGCTGCATGTAAATCTAATGGCATTAGTTATAGTAAATTCATAAAATCTTTAAAAGATCTTAATATTAATATTAACAGAAAAATGCTTAGTCAATTAGCTATTTTTGAACCAAATGCCTTTACTCAATTGGCTAATATGACAAAAAAATAAATTTCCTTGAAAAACAACTTCTTATATTATTAAGATTTATTTTGTTCATTAGTGAGTAAAGCGAGAGAGGAGTTGTGGTTAAAATTATTTGTATGAAAAAAGGGATTAAAAATGAAGCAACTAAAAGAACTTGAAGAAAAAATATTTTTTATGGTTCAAAAAAATAAAGAGTTGCAAGATTTAAATGATGTTTTAATTTTAGAAAATAAAGAATTAAAAGAAAAATATGAATTTTTGAAAGCTGATTTATCTGAAAAAAGTAAAAATTTTGAAGATATGGAAGCCGAGAAAGATGCAATTAAAAATTCTATAGATGAGCTAATTAGTACAATTGGATCTTTTGAAAAAACACATGAATCTTCAGACTTAAGATAATTTTTATGGAAAAAAAACCTTTAAGAAATATGGATATTATTATCCATAACAAAAATTTTTCTATAAATACTGATGAAGATGAAAAATTAATTTTTCAGGCTGCAAATTTAGTTGATTCATTATTGAAAAATATTTCAAACGAGATAAAAATTGAATCAAGTGATACTCAGTTAGTTGTTTTAATTGCGCTACAATTAGCCACCAAGCTAATAAAAAAACACAAAATTTTGAATAATTGGCGAATTAAAACAGATAAACTAGGCAGTTTGATAAATATTTAATTTTTTTTAAATTTTATCATGTTGATTATTTAAAAAAATCGACATTTATTGTCTT
>JAIPGX010000025.1 GCA_021735465.1 Candidatus Babeliales bacterium
CTATTTGTTGCTGCCAAGACAATAACTGCTCCTGCTTGCGTTGAAAATCCATCCATTTCAGATAATAATTGATTTAAAGTTTGTTCTCTTTCATCATTGCCGCCACCAAGACCAATACCTCTTTGTCTTCCAACTGCATCTATTTCATCAATAAAGACAATGCAGGGTGCATTTTTTTTTGCTTGAACAAAAAGGTCTCTAACTCTTGAAGCTCCAATTCCAACAAAAACTTCAACAAAATCAGAACCACTTATGCTAAAAAATGGACAACTTGCTTCACCGGCAACTGCCTTTGCTAGTAAAGTTTTACCGTTGCCTGGTGCGCCAGTCAACAAAACACCTCGAGGTATTTTTGCGCCTAATTTTGAAAATTTTGCCGGATTTTTTAAAAATTCAATAATATCTTTTAAGTCTTCTTTAGCCTCTTGTTCGCCTGCTACATCTTTAAACGTAGTATTAACAGTATTTGGAGAAAAGAATTTAGCCTTGCTTTTGCCAATGCTAAATATTTTGCCTGCACCGCCGTTTCCGCCTTGGCCCTGGCGTAAATACATAAAGAAGAAAAATAGTAGAGATAATAGGATTAATGGTAATAATGGAGCTAGGGCATAAGCTCCCCAAGAGGGTCTTTCTAGTGGAAATACGCTCATGGTGACATTATGATCTTTAAGTTGTGTCCAAAGTTTTTCATTTGGAATTACATATGTTTCAAAAAGCTTTCCATTTGTAAGTTTGCCCTGCAAATGTTGACCTTGAATATCTACAGCTTCAACTTGATTTGATTCCATTAAATTTAAAAAATTTGAATAATTTATGGATTCAATTTGTTTGTTCATATTTTGGTTATACCAAAATAGGTAGCCCATTATTACTCCAAAAAATAGAAGCAAAAGCCATAAAGCATTAGGGCCTTTTTTATTAAATATTGGTTTTTTGTTTTTTTTATTTTTATTCATAATTTTAGTGTACCTTTTATATAGAATTTTTCTTATTTATTTAATATTTATTTTAATAAAAAATAACAAAATCAGCAAATTTATATAATTTTAGCTATTTTTTAAATATCAATAAGATTTAGATTTTTCCAACTTAAAGCTATGCCGTGTAATCTTGATTGATTTTCATCTCCACCATAAATTACATATCCATTTGGAACTTGAGTTTCACTTATTTTATACCATTCTTGTAATTCATTAAAAATTTTAGGATAAGCCGTCATGCTCGATTTAATTTCAATAGGAATCAGTTTTGATGCCTTTTCAATAATACAATCAATTTCATGCCCGTGATTATCTCTCCAAAAATAAATAGAAGGTCTCCTGTTTTTATTAAAAAAGTGTTTATAAAGTTCAGAAATAACAAGACATTCAAATAAGTTACCTCTCATATAGTGAGTAAGTAGTTGTTCTCTTGATTCTATTTTTAACAACGAACAAACAAGACCTGTATCATAAAAATATAATTTGGGAGATTTTATTAATCTTCTGTTAAAATTTTTATTATGTGGTTGTAGGGTAAAAATAATATAACTTGCTTGTAAAAGAGAAAGCCATTCTTTTGCTGTTCTTGTATCAATGCCACAATCAGAAGCAAGAGATGAATAATTGACAACTTGACCTATTCTTCCTGCACATAATTGTACAAAATATTTAAATTGTACTAAATCTTTTACGTGAGAAATTAGGCGAACATCTCTTTCTAAATATGTTTCAATATAATCTCGATACCAAGTAATTGGATTTACGTTTCGTGCATAGATTCTTGGGTATGCCCCTTTAAAAATTAAATCTTCTACGGTTTTTGGCAAAATATTGTTATTTTTTAGTTCTGTAATAGATAGTGGTAAAAGAGTTAAAAGCGCGATTCTGCCTGCAAGGGTTTGGGTTATTTCTTGATTTACAAGAAAATTTTGCGAACCTGTTAAGATGAAATATCCAGGCTTTTCTTGTTCATCAACTATTGTTTGTATATATGACAAAATAGCTGGCGCATTTTGAAATTCATCTAAAATTACACCGTTATTATTATTAAAACAGATATCTGAAAGAAATTTTCTAGGATCTTCAATTGCTCTTTGTCTTGTATCTAAATCTTCTAAAGAAACATATTTATGTTTATCAAAAGTTGTTTTTGCAAGTGTAGTTTTGCCTGATTGACGGGGGCCTAAAATTGCAACAACTGGAAGTTGTTGAGAGCTTTCTAATAAAGAATTTTTTAAAATTCTTGGTATTATTTGTTTCATAATTATTAATTCTCCATAAAATTTTTTCAAAATTATTAATTTCTGTACAAATCATACATTGGACTGCGGGATTTGTACAGAAATTAATAACCTTTTTTCGATTTTTTAAAACTATAAAATAGTTTTGTTGCTCCATCTTGGAAAATTTTTATTCTCTTTGCCGCTAGTCAAAACACGAATTCTACCACTATTGCAATTAAGAACGGCAAGCTGAGAAACTTTAGGGCCACTTTCTTGGGCTATTTCATAAGCAAATGCAACAAAATTGCCACAATCTGAATAAGAAGGTTCATGTTTATTCCCGGGCGTAAAAGTTATCTGTTTTTCTTGGAATTTATTTAAATTATCTAAACTCAAAGAAAAAATCTGAAAAGAGTCTTTTTCTGATCTTGTATAAACAATACTATTATTTTTCTTGCAATAAGAAGGTGCAGCACAGTAACCACGGCCATTTGTTAATCTTTTTGTACATTTATTTTTACGATCTAAATAATAAATTTGTGGTCTAGAGCTTTCAAAATCTGAACAGAAAATTACATTGCCATTATCTAATAAACAAGGTGAACTATTGTTACCCTTATTATTTGTCAATTTTGTAAATTTACGAACTTTTGAATTTTTGTTTGTCTCTTGATCATATAAATAAAGTTCAGAATTTTTGCCTCCAGATAAACATAAAACCGCTTGTTTGCCATCTTGAGAAAAAGATGGTTGCATGTTAAGCCCATCATAAGAACAAATAACTTTATGATGCCTTGTAGCTAAATTTACAGACATTAATCTATTATTAACTTTTGTAAGTTGAGAATAAAAAATTATGGGAGCTTGTGTATGCCAGCATGGTGCTATATTTATGCATGGAGAATGCACAATTGTTTTAGACATATTACATGCATAATCTGAAATACAAATAACTTTATTTCTGGGGCCCAAAGTTTTGCTATAAACAAGCGAATTTAAACAAATACTTTTTTCACCGGTCAAAACAGGTAAAAGCTGATCGGCAATAAAATGGCAATCTAATGCAATTCTTTTATCTAAAACTTCAAAATCTTTTTGAAAAATTATTGTATCTGAGCTTATATCTTTGGCCGTAGTTTTTATTTTATTATTATCTAATTCTTTTATATAAAGACACAAACTAAAATCTTTATCAAACAATTTTTTTTCTGTTTTGGAATCTAATTCTTGATTTGTTTTTTTTAGATCTACTTCTAATTGGTCGGGAAATTCTAAATCAAATTTTATTAATTTGCCAATTTTAGCTAATCGCTGACTATTGCCAATAATTATTTCTTGGCATTTTAATTTGCCATATTGTTGATTTGCATTTACTTGAAATGCAATATTATTATTTTCTGAGTTTTCTGTACAAAATAGATTTTGTGGAAAAATAAAAACAAATATGAATATAAATTTCTTAAAAAAATTAAAAAACATATTTTTACTTTCTTATTTATAAATATTATAAAAATTTTATTATTTAAATTACTGCCTAAATTCTATTGTGAATTTCTTGCCCCATAAGCATTTATCGAATTCAAATCTTTTTGCTATGCGTAGTATGCTTAAATCGTATATTAAAATATTTGATTTTTTAATAATTTCAAAATTTTCTACTTTACCCTTTGTATTTACGTAAAAATTCAAAGAGCATTCTGTGCCTTTTGGAATACCAACTGGGGGTCGCCATAACCGTTCAACCTCTGTTTGAATATGTTTTTGATATGTTATTAATTTTGGATCAGATTCTCCCATTAAGTTGAAACAAAGTTCTTCAGCAAGATCTTCAGTAATTTCTTCGACTGGTTCTTTGACAAATTCTTCAGTAGGTTCTTCGATAAGTTTTTTGGGTTGATTGTTAATAGTTTCTTTATCTATTTTATTATCTTTAATTTCAGGCTTGTCACGCCATAGTTCTTTGGGAGCGACGGCGGATTCAATTGTTTGTTTTTTAGTTTCTTGTTTTTTAATATCTACTTTTTTTTGCTCGTCTTTTTTATTCTTATTAATAATTTTTGATTTTTCAAGCTCTTTAATATTGCTTTTTATATTTTTATTCAAATTTTTTTGAATTGGCTTTTTTATTTCTTGTTTGGCTGTTGCTGTTTTTTTATTTTGTATTTTGCTATTAATTTGTTTGTTTTTTAAATTTTTTACTTGTTTAGAATTTACTTGTTTAGAATTTACCTGTTTAGAATTTACCTGTTTAGAGTTTTGCTTATTAATTTTTGTTTTATTATTAATATTATTATTTATTTTATTTGGTGTTTGTTTTCGTGAATTTTTAGCTTGGATATTTCTTATTTTTAACCAGTCTGAAGCATTTTTTGCTTTTGTGTTTTGGAAAAAAGCTTGTGTTGGTTTTTTTGAATACATGCCGAAAACTACAAATTTTTTATGTATTTTATTGTCTTGATTAAAAGAAAAAAATACAAGTATTATTAATAAGTGTGTTAAAAAAGATATTATAAAAAATTTTTTACTTATTTTATTATTCATGTTTACCGTTCATGGTGCCTGCGCGTCGAAGCCTTGGCGGAGTCGGGAGCTCCGTCGAACCACGAATCCATACGAAATTAAGCTGCTCTAGTAGACATTGCAACAAATTTTACTCCAGCTTGTTTTAATTCATCAACAATTTCTATAACTTTACCATAAGCTAAAACTTCATCGGCTTTTACATAAACTGGAATATCTTCACGTTGATTCATTGCTTTTTGTACCGATTTAATTAAATCGGTTTTTTCTATCGGGTAGCTATTAAAAAATATTTTTTGGTCTTTACTTATTGTTACAACAAGTTCTTGTTGGCTACCAACTTCTTTGCTATTACCGTGAGGTAAATCAACTTTTATTCCATTTTGCACCATAGGTGCTGTAACCATAAAAATAACTAATAAAGTTAAAGCTGTATCAATTAAAGGCGTTAAAGTTATTTCTGGTAATTTTATTGAATATTTTTTACGTATTTTTTTTGGCACATTTCCCCCCTTATTTTACAAATTTTTGTTTTATAATATTTAAAAATTTGTCTGAGACATGATTTAACTGTAAATCTATTCTTGATAATTGATTTGAAAAATATTGAAATGCTATAACAGCTGGAATAGCTACAATTAATCCTGCAAGTGTAGTTAATAATGCCTCAGCAATTCCGGGTGCAACAATTGCGATATCAGCGGATTTTTCTTGACTTATATTTACAAATGAATGAATTAATCCCCAAATAGTTCCAAATAAACCAATTAATGGCGAAACACTTGCGCTCGTTCCTAAGATTGGTAAATAAGTTTCTCCTTCTTTTATTAATTGATCAATGGATTGTGCTGCTAATAAATCTAAATATTCAAAATCTTGTAAGCTTAATTGCTGTTTGTTTTCTAATATATTTTTTAATTCAGTTAAATTTTGAACCAAAAATTTTCCACCTAAAGAATCTTTGTATTCTTTACCGATATTTATAAGTTCATTAAAGTCATGTGTTCTTTTTATTTGATTATACATTTTAGATAATTGATTTTTTTGAAATCTAAGAGTTATAATTTTAAATGCAATAATTGCGCAACATATAATAGATAAAATAAACAAACCGAGTAGTATAAATTTTGTCATAAAGTCTGATTGTGTAATTAATTGGCCGGCAGGAGAGTTAAAAAATAAACCAAACATAATTTTCCTTTTTTTTATTATTTTTATTAAATTTCATTTTTAAAAAAGTACTTTAATCATTTTTAAAGTATAAATAAAAAATGGATCTTTTTACAAATTATAAAAAAACTTGAAAATATAAAAATTAAAAACGTATTATTAATTAGCGTCTTATTGGTTTTTTAAAAAAATAGGAGAAAAGGTATGAAGAGATACTTGGGTCCAAAGATTTGGATTGGGTTGTTTTTCGTTTTGCTTTTAACTAATAATTTTGTGTTTGGGCGAGAAACATCTGGAGAAGAAGAGCAGGCAGTCGCACCTGCTATGTCGTCAAATTTTGAAGTAGTTAAAGCAGAATATGGTGTTTTTAGCGATAAGCCTGAACTTTATACAAATGACAAAGTTGTTTTATTAAACACTGCTGTCAATAAATATGTATCCGATGCTGGAGATGCTGAATATAGTAAGGCAAGTAGATGGCAAAATGATAATTTAACTAATATATTTTTACAAAAGGTTGATGATCCTGAAGCTATTACTCCTTTAGTAGGTGGAACCTCTGTTTATATAGCATCTACAACTGACAAAAATTTGTATCTTTTGGGTTGGGGACTAGTCGTAAGCCTTCGTTTCGGTGATATTAAAGATACTAGAGCCCAGTGGACTGTTTTTAAAAAAACCGGCGGTGAACCTCATGCTACCGATGATAATATAAAAACGGGTGATGAAGTTTATTTTAGATCAAATCATGAAGCTGCAAAAGATTGGGGTGTAAATTACAGATACCTTTCTAGTTATTTTGCAAAAGCAGCTGCATCCAGTTCTGATTGGAAAAATCAGGCGGCAGTTTGGAAAATTTTTAAAGCAGTTAAGGGTGAAGGTTCTGTAGATGTTACAAATAAAGTAAAAAGTTTAATTGATGCAGGAAGAAGTTTTAATAGTAGTAACGATTTTTTTACAGATCCAGCTCCTGGTGTTGCAAAATGGTTAAAAGTTACTTATAGAGTATCAGGGGAAGAAAAAACTAAGTGGTTTTTTCAAGGAACTGATGTTAAGTTTCCGGAATTGAAAAAAGCTGTTATTTCAAAAAAAATAGAAACTGTAGCTCCTGAAGTTACAACTGTTGAGATAAAGAGTGCTCAATATGGTGTATTTGCAGAAAAACCTGCAATTTGGTTTGGTGACAAAGTTTCTTTAGAAAATAAAAATAGTAATAGATTTATTGCGTTAAGTGAGCGTGATGGTATAAGATATGTCGCCTCTTGGAGGGGTGAAACTGCGGCGGCATTATATTTGCGACTTCCTGCAGATCCTAAAGAAATTGGTAGAATAAAAAATAAAGATACTGTTCTGATTGAATCATCCGCCAAGAATTTTTTAGCCATAGGTCCTGCTTACAGGCAGTTGATTTTTTCTAGTTCAACGGCTCAAGACTCTCAATGGGTTTTGATAAAAAGGGGAAGCGGTTCACAAAACACCATTAATGATAATGACGAAATTTTGGTTCAAAACAAGGGAAAACCAAGTCAATATTTATTTACTTATTTCAATCAATTTCCAGTACATGATAGTAAACCTGCAGATCCACAATCTATTTACATAATTAAAAAAAGCGTTGAAGGCGATGGTCTTGTTGATGTTACGGATAAATTAAGAGACTTAATGTCTCGTGGAAAAAGTATAAAAGTATCGAATCTTATTTCTGGCGTATCAGATCCGGCGCCAGGTCTTACTAAATTTTTAAAAATAGAATACACATTTGCAGGCAAAGATTTTACCAAATGGGTTAATGCTAGTTTAGAAAAAACTGTAAATCTAGGTGTTTCAACAGAATTTAGAAAAATTTCTGGGCCAGTATCAGAGATTTCTTTAGGGTTTACAAGAAATGGAGAAACCGACATTTGGGGAATTCATGCTTTAGGTGCAATTTATAGATGGGATTGGGATAATAATTCTTGGAAAGAAGTAGATTCAAAAGAAATAGGCAAGGCGCAGCATATTGCCAATTGCAAGTCCAGTGGCGTAGTTTTGTGTACCAACGTTGACAAAAATGTTTTTAAATACAAAAAAGATGGATGGGTACGTATAAAAGGTCAAGCTGATAGAATTGCTATAGGCGATGCGGGTTCAATTTATGCAATTTTTAACGGAGTAATTTATAAAGCAACAGATCCAGCCGCTCCAGTTGTAGATAATTTAATAGATATGAAATGGTCAAGCGTTCCTTTAGTTGCTGGCGATGGTAGTAAAGCTCTGGAAATTTCTGTTGGTTCTGATGGTTCTGTTTGGTATTTATCTGGTAAAAAAAATCTTTATCGTCGTCAAGGTGAATCTTGGGTTGTTGTTAATAAAAAATTGAAAAAAATATTTATAGGTGATAGTAAAAATGTTTGGGGAATAGATGATGAAGATAATCTAGTTTTTTCATCAGATAATGGTAAGACTTGGCAAACTAAAGGCAAAAATTTTATTTCCGGATCGGCAGATGGTAACGGTAATGTATTTTTAATAGCATCAACGAATATAGGTGGTGGTGTTTATACAAATGTTGATATTGTAAAAGAAGCTGAAAAAATAAAACAGTCTGAGGGTGCTAAAGCTGAATTAGAAAAATTGCAAACTTTATTAGAGCAGGCCAAAAAAGATAATGATACTGTACTAGTGAAAAAGCTTCAGTCTCAAATTGCTGCATTAAGGCCAGAAGTTAGCCAGCGTCGTTTGGAAGAGTTACAAAGAAGGCTTAAGAATGCTCAAAAGCTTGGAGATGAAAAGTTAGTTGCTAAAATTGAAAGAGAAATTCAACAAATAAAGGGAGCTGAAGTTAAGTCTGAACTTACACAGCTAAAAGAAAAATATGAAAGAGAAAGAGCGAAATCTGATCCTAATGTAGAGATGCTTTTAAGGTTGAGAAAAAAGATTGCAGCTTTAGAAACCGAACAAGGAACAATATTTGATAATAAATTGAAAAAAGCTTTAGAACAAAAAGAATATCAAGATAAGATTAATGCATTAGAACTTCTTATCAAGGCTGCAGGCGCTTCAGGAAAAACAAGAGAAAAATATGTAGATGCATTAAAAGATATACTTCAGACAACAACTCCTGAAAATTTAGTTTTTCTTAAAGATCTTATAGAAAAGGTGAAGACAGATAGCAACTTTGCTCAAGATGAAAATGCTAAAGATGCTTTGGATAATTTGAGTGAAGATGTTTCTCGTCGCATAAAAGTGGCTACGCTAGAAAGAGAAGCTCAGACTGCAAGACTTTTAGGTGAAAAAGCAAAGGCTCGTAAGATAAAAGAGCAAATTGAAAAGCTTAAAAGAGTAACTCCTGTAGGAGAGGTTGAAAGACTAAGAACTAGACTTGCTAAAGAGGCAGCCAAACCGGAATGGGAAAGAGATCTGAAAAAAATGAAGGCTTTAAGGACCAAGATTGATGAACTTCAAGCTAAAGAAAAGACGCAGACCGCTCAAAATTTCCAAGCTGAAGTAGCTAGGGCAAAAAAGATTACAGATTTCAATGAAAAGATAGAGAAGTTTAAAGAATTGTTGTCCGTGGCAGTCAAAACAAAAGCAACAAGAAAAATATATGTAGATGCATTGGCTGAACTTGTTGCTTATAGAACACCAGATCAACTGGAAAAACTTCAAGAGCTTTTAAGAATGGCTATGTATAATACAGCTTTAATAGGTGATAATACTGAAAGAAAAACATTCTTGAGTGAATTATATACTGCAAGTCAAAGTACGGTAACAAGATTAGAAATAATAAAAGATCTTCAGATGTTGCTTGGTCAGGAAAAATTTACTCCTGAACAAAGAGAAATGTTTGTAAAAGACGTAAATACACTTTTTAATGATGCTATTGTAATGACAAAAGAAGAACTAGATGCATTTATTGAATTCTTGAATGCGGCAATGAAGTCACCTCATTTTGTTGCACAAAAAGATGATATTCAAAAAATGCTTGATGTTCTTCAAGGTGAAGTTCCTGTTTCAGAACTTATAGATCTTTTAAAACAAAGATATACCAATAAGCTTGACGTTAAAACAGAGTATGATAAACAAGCGTTTATTAATGCACTAAGGTATGTAGCGGATCAAATTATAAAGTCTAAAAATCAAGGTATAAACATAACAGATGCAGAAAAAAGTTTTGTCGAGCTTTTGAGGCGTATAAAAAATGATTATAGTTATCCGCTAAATACTGAACAAAGAAAACAAGTTGGAAGTATTATTAAAGATGTCAGGAGTGCAATTTCTGTTCCAGAGCCAACAGAATCGTCGAGTTTTTCTGAAAGATTAGATTATTTGTATAAATTAGTTACAAAAGATACTTTTGCAACATCAGAAAGTGCAAATAATTATATAAGCAAGATTACAAGTCTAATTGCCAAAGTAGATTCTGCTGGAGATATCGAAAAAAATAAATTTGCAGATATGTTGAACTTTTTACAAATTATACCAAATATTACACCAACTCAAAAAAATATATTAAAAAGCTATCATGATAGGCTTGCATCTCCTAAATCTTTACAAGGTAGAATTAAAAGTTTAACAATTCAAGCTAATGTTGCAATAGGTTCTACAGATGCAGCTGCAAATTTTGTTTTAAAATTACAAAAAAATCTTAATGATATTATTACGAGTATAAATGAAGGAAAAGCGCCTGCCGAATTAGCTCAATTGATAAGTACTTTAAAGACTGTAAAAAACACTTCTGCGTTTATTCCACAAAAGGCTCAGATTGAAGATATTTTAAGTAAGATAGAAAAAAAGAAACCTGAAGAAAAGAAACCTGAAGAAAAGAAACCTGAAGCAGAGAAACCTGTAGCACCAACCCCACCTCCTGCAAGACCTAGTCCTAGTCCAGTAAAGCGTAGAAGATAAAAAAGTAAAAAAAATAAAACTGCCCTACAAAGTTTTGAGTTTTGTAGGGCTAGGGAGAATTTTATGAAGAAAATATTATGGCTTTTTTTAGCGAGTTTATTTATCAGTATAAATTTGGTGAAACCTGCAAGAGAAAAAATATCTTTAACTACTCCAGAATTTCAAAATGAACTTGAAAGAGCAGTTAAAATGCCGCCTGGTCCTGAAAAAATAAAAAAATATGAACAGTTGCGACCAGAGTCTGTAGAGCTGGGCCAACAAAAAGTTTTTATAGATAACTTACAAAGATGGGTTGAAAAAAGAAGGGATATTGAAACCAAGTCTTTATCTGAATTTATTAATTATACAACCTATAATCCAGATTTTTCTAATTTTAGAGATAGATTGAAAAAATTATCAGAAAAAGCTAAAAATCCAGTTTCTTTTGTAGAAAAAATAGAAAGATTAAACAATCAAATTAACAAGGCTCAAACTTCGACAGAAAGAAAAGAAGAATTTTTGAAAAAAAAAGATGAAGTGTTAAAGGAAATGGGTAATCTTTTTATGCAGCGCGGTGGTAAATCTGCAGATGAACTAAGTCGGTTACAAGGTTTATTGAACACAGCAAAATTTAGCAACCTATTTACTGATCCTGAAGATGTAAAACGTTTGGATTCTTGGATTGAAAATGTTTCTACACCTCCAAGTGTTGATGAAAAAGCTAATTATATTTGGCAAGAAATTCAATCTGGAATAGCTACTGAAAATAGTGATATTTTTTTTAAAAAATTAACATCCTTTTTAGAAGAGGTTGATAAGGCGTATAGAGAGGGAACTTTAAAAATGACATTTGAGCTTTTGCCTAAAATTTTGAGGGCGGTAGCTTATAGTAGTTCTTTTACCAAGGATCAACAAGATCAGGCGGCTAAATGGTTAAGAGAAGTTCAGGATGCAATGAAACCTAAAATTGATGAAGATATCCCATTTGCTCAACATTTAGATAGATTAATAGATATGATTTTGGATCCTACTACATTTACAGATGCTAATAATAAAAATTATTTATTTGATTTTTTACAAAGTCTTATAGATATTCGTGTAATTGCAAAGCCAGAGGAAATAACGAAATTACAATCATGCTTATCTTTTATTAAATGGAATGAATCTTTAACTTCGGATCAAAAAAGTAGAATTGACAGTTTTGAAGAAATGTCAAAAACAGCGCCTTCTTTTGTTGAAATAGTTAATAAAATGATGCTTGAATTAAGTAAGGTTGCTCAGGATCCATCTAAAAAAGGAGAGTTTTTATCAAGAGTTGATGCTTTAGCAAAAAGTTTTGTTGCTGCAAAGGTTGCTGACAAAAAACCTGAAGGACAAGAGGAAGTTATTGATTTTTTGAATTTGATTAAAGCGAATCCAATTTTTTCTGATAAAGAAACAGTTGATAAAATTAATAAAATGATTAGTGATATTAATGCTGCAAAACCTGGTAAGGCTCCAGGAGTAACTCCAGCACCAGCACCAAGCCCAACTCCACAACCTGTAGCACCAACACCAGCTCCTGCACCTGCACCTGCAAAACCTACTCGTCATAGATAGGAGATAAAAGAATTTTTTTAATATTAGAACCTAGCATACGCCCAGCCGTCGCTTTAACTAGCTATGGCGGACAGGCTAGGTTCTAATTTCACTCTTAACTGCACGAAACGCGCTGTTAAGTTGACTTTAACAAATAATACTAAAAGAATTACTGATATTATATTGATACAAATTATTTAATATCTTAATAAATACATATTGGCTGCGCCGTCGGGTGCTGCCACAA
>JAIPGX010000026.1 GCA_021735465.1 Candidatus Babeliales bacterium
GCATTAATTATTACTATTTTAATAGTATTTATTTTAAATTTTGACTTGATGCGCTGAGTTTTTAATAACCTGTAGTATTTGCATAAACTGGTGTGACAGGACAAGTTGGCATTTCTTTTTTAGTTTTAAAATGTTCAGCAATTCTTTGACATGTTTTTTTTGATAAACCTTTTATTGCATCACGAACTTTTGGAGCTTGTGTTTTAACAAACTCTTTGGTTTTAGCATAACCAGTTTTACAGTGCTTTCCTAAAATTTTGCTTGCTTTGATTGCTGCATCACGAGCTTTTGGCGTTTGTGTTTTGGTAAATTGTACAGTTTTAGCAAAAACAGCTTTGCTCATACTTGCTAATGGTGTCAAAACATGTTCCTGTGTTCCATTTTTTACTATTATGGCAGCCTTTTTTGCAAAATCAGAAAGTTGACCAGCTGTGTAATGTTTTTTCATCCATTCAGGTAAATTCCAATTTCCGGTTTTTGCAAAATGATCTAAAATTATAGCGACTCCAACCCAATAAGCAGTAGCAAGAGTTGTTACTCCTGCAACTTTAAGAGCTTTTTTTAATTTTGAGTCTGAATTTAATAAATCTTTATACTTATATAAACCGGAGACAGGATCGTATCCTATGAACTTATATCTTGCATCCATAAAACCTAAACATGAGTATTCTGAATAAACAAAATATTTGTTAAATAATCCATGGGAACTAGAGCTACCAAGTATCTCAGGGCTCATATAACCAGAGTCCATACCTTTTGCTGTAAAATTTAGTCCTAAACAAAGAGCAAGTAATAATAAAATATTCTTTTTCATAAAAGTATCCTCCATAAAATTTGGGTTATTAATTCTATTAATAAGAGTTGTAAAAAAAATCTTACAACTCTTATTTTTTTGTTTGGGTTTTTATATAAAAATTTATTGAATTAAATAATTATTGTCGTGTTATTTTAATTGATGGGAACCAACCTGTTTTAGGTTTTGTAGTTCTATATAAGTATTCAAAAAAATTTGCCATTTTTGCGCGAGCGGCGGTTATTGCTATTCCGCCATATTCTTTTATTAAATCAGTGCTTGGTTTTAAAAGTTTTCCAGTTGCAGCACAAATTTGACCGGGTGTGTAATATTTTTTTACAAATTCTGAAACAGCCGGTAAGTATCCATTTTTCATGATGGCATCTGCTCCGCAAGCTGCTGCAACAACAATAGGTACACCAATTGTTACTAATTTAATAATTCTTTTAAATTTTGAAGGCTTTAAGCATTCATAAATATATATTTTTCCAAAACGCTTAGAATATTTTTTTGTTTTTATATATTTAATATATGGCATTACTGTATCTAAGCGTGGATCTAGAGAGTAAATATATTTTTTTCCATTAAAAGATTTTTCATGAACTATTTGTTTTTTAAAATTTATAAAATTAAATTCATTATTTTCTTTAATGTAATTATCTAAATCATTTGTATCTGTTGTTGCGTGCTCTCTAAATACAATTTTTACAGCCTCTAATTTTGGGTCAGTATCATCTGTATTTGTTGTTTGATCTCTAAGTACAATTTTTACAGCATCATGTCTAATGCTAGTATTTTCAGGTTTTACAGCATCATGATTGATACTAGTATTGTCAGGCCCAAAAGATAAATTAGTAGGTGTATTTGGCGCAAATAATGGTTCTTCTTGAGTTTCAAATTGAGTTTCAGAAGAAATACCAGCGCTTGAGTCTTCCATCATTTGTGCTTTTGTAAAATTTAGCCCTAAAACGAGAGCCATTAAGAATAAAATATTCTTTTTCATAAAAAATACCTCCATTAAAAGTAAAACATATATGAAATATAAAAAACGACCTATCCAAATTCTTAAAAAATCTAAACTTAAATTTTAAGTTTATTAAGTTAATTATAAAAACTTATTTTTTGAATGCAAAAGGGTAGGGGTATTTTATTATGATTAGAAGCTTATTTTGAAAAATAATAAATTTTGTATTTTTAGTAAAATCTTGAAATTTCTATTAGAATTTAAAAAAATTACAAAATTTTTGCAGCAAGCTCGGCTAATTCGCTTCTTTCACTCTTTTCAAGAAAAACGGTACCAAAAATAGCTTCTTTTTTAAATTTTTCTGTAGTAATCGTCAAACCATTACTACTAAAATCTAAATATGGCGAATCTATCTGAAATGGATCGCCGGCCAGAATAATTTTTGTACCTTCTCCTGCACGACTGACTATAGTTTTAACTTCATGCGGATTTAAATTTTGAACTTCATCTATAAAAACAAATTGGTATGGTATCGATCTTCCACGCATATACGTTATAGCTTCTAGGCTTAAAATACCTCTTTCTATTAAATTTTCTACGGCAGTTTCTGTTGAAGTATATTTTCTGTAATCTTTTGCTTTTTCGTGATGCTTTCTTTTTTTAAATTTTTTTTCTTGTTTTTCTTCTTCTTCAGGTTCACCAATTTGACTAAAAATAAATTCTAAGTTGTCATAAACTGGCTGCATCCAATATCTCAATTTCTCTTCAACTTCTCCGGGTAAATAACCAATATCAGCACCCAGTGCTATAACAGGTCTTGTTATTAAAAACTTTTTATAAATATGTTCTTTGGCTACTTTATGCATGCCCATTAATAAAGTTAAAAAAGTTTTTCCCGTTCCTGCAGGTCCCACCAAAGAAATAATTTTGATACTATCATCCCGCAAAAGTTCAAGTGCCATTAATTGCTGAATATTTCTTGCTCCAAAATGTGCTACTATTTTTGTATCTTGAACTTCTTTAAAAGCTTTACCAACAACATATCTAAAAAGTTTGTTATTTTCTGGATTATTTTCACTTTCTAAAATTATAAATTCATTTGGATATAAATTATCTATTGGGAATTTTTCTTGCGTTAATAATTCAGGTAATTTATTTGCTGTGATTTTTCTTAAAACATCAGCTGGAACTTTTACTTTAAACCAGCCTTTATAATAATCGTCTAAAGCCACTGTGCCTTTTGTATAATCTTGGGCATCAAGACCAAGAGTGTCTGCTTTTACTCTTAAATTAATATCTTTGGTTACGAGAGTAACTTTATTTTTTTCTTTAACTAAATTTTTTACGGTTTGCAAAATTAAATCGTCAACAATGTCACCGTATGGTTCAGGTTTTGTAAAATCTGTTGGAGTTGGGATAACTTTTAGGATTGCATCGTTTGTGTTGTGATCTAATTTAACCCCAGTACTTAAGCATCCCTTTGCTCTTAATTCATCTAATTTTCTTATTACAAGTCTTGCGTTACGACCCAGATCATCTAAGTTTCTTTTGAAAGTATCTAATTCTTGTAATACTACAAATGGAATTACTATTACTACGCCTTTAAAAGAGAATAGTGCATTTGCGTCATGTAATAAAATATTTGTATCTAGAACAAAAATTCTGTTTGCGCGAAATTCTTTTTTACTTTCTAACTTATTTACTACTTGTTCCATAAATTCTCCAAATTTTTTTTAAAAAAAAGATCTAACTTAATTTTATAATTAAAATAACACACCAGTATTTATTTTTGTATTATTTTAAAAATCGAGTATATTATCGAGTGTATTATATTGGTGTTTAGTTTAATTCATATATTTCTTGTAGGAGCCGATTATGAATAATAATAAAGAAAAATTAGATAACTTAAGACATTCAGCGGCCCATTTATTGGCGCAAGCTGTTTTGGAATTATATCCAGACACTCAATTGACAATTGGTCCTACAACACAAACAGGTTTTTTTTATGATTTTTTGCCAACAAAAAATTTTAAAGAAGAAGATTTGCCTCTTATAGAAAAAAAGATGCATGAATTGGCAGAAAAAAAATTCGAAATTATTAAAAAAGAAATTACAAAAGAAGAAGCAAAAAAACTTTTTGCAAAAAATATATTTAAATTAGAACTTATAGATGCTATTCCAGATGATGAACCAATAACTCTTTATTGTCAGGGAGATTTTTGTGATCTTTGTAGAGGTGGTCACGTAGAAAATACTGGTCAAATAAAATATTTTAAATTGACAGGTCTTGCAGGTTCTTATTGGAGAGCTGATAAAAATAATCAAGCTTTACAGAGAATTTCTGGTATTGCATTTTTCACTCAAAAAGAACTTGATGATTATTTAAAAATGGTCGAAGAAGCAAAACTTTATGATCATAGAAAATTAGGAAAGCAATTAGATTTGTTTTCTTTTCATGATGTTGCACCCGGTATGCCTTTTTTTCATAACAAAGGTCTTTTTATATTTAATTCTTTAATTGGTTATATAAGAAGTCTTATAAGAGACGAGTATCAAGAAATAAAAACACCAATGATTATGCATGAAGATTTATGGCATACTTCTGGACATTATGAAAATTATAAAGAAAATATGTATTTTACAAAAATAGATGATCTTATAAACTGCGTTAAACCTATGAATTGTCCCGGCGGTTTGCTTGTTTACAATGAAAGACCACACTCTTATAAAGAATTACCTATAAGAATGGCAGAAATTGGTTTTGTTCATAGACATGAACTTTCAGGTGTTTTACATGGATTATTTAGGGTTCGAGCATTTCATCAAGATGATGCTCATGTTTATTGTACACCGGATCAAACTGAACAAGAGATTATTAAAATTTTAGAATTGGCAAAAACTGTTTATAGTAAATTTGGTTTTAAAAATATCAAAATGGCTCTTTCAACAAAGCCAAAAAAATCTATGGGATCTGATGATTTATGGGAAATGGCCACAATTGCTCTTAAAAATGCATTAAAAAAACATAATGTTGATTATATTTTACAGGAAGGTGAAGGCGCTTTTTATGGACCTAAGATCGATTTAATGATTCAAGATGCTATGGGCAGAGATTGGCAGTGTGGAACTGTTCAAGTTGATTTTAATATGCCAATTAATTTTAAGTTAGAATATATAGATTCAGATCAAAGTAGAAAAACTCCAGTTATGATTCATAGAGCTATTTATGGTTCTTTAGAAAGATTTTTGGGAATTTTAATTGAACATTATAAAGGCAGATTTCCATTTTGGCTTGCGCCTATTCAGGCAAGAATTTTGACAATAACAGATGTACAAAAAGATTATGCAAAAAAACTTATGCAAGAATTGAAAGCTGCTGGCCTTCGTGTAGAACTTGATCAGACAGGTGATCAAATTTCTGGACAAATTCGTCAAGCTCAAGAAGATAAGTTGCCATGGATGTTGATACTTGGAAAAAAAGAACAGGAAAATAATACTGTTACTTTAAGGTATCCTGATGGAAAACAAGAATTTGGATTAACAGTTCAAGATTTAATTGGCAAGATTAATAAAGAACTAGAAAAATAATTTTTTAAAAAATTATTAAATTTAAATTTAATTTTAAAAGGGCTTAAATTTTTTTAAGCCCTTTTTTATTATCTACTTTTTGTAACACCAACTTTGTCGCAATATTTATTTATTTTACAAATACTGCATTTGGGGGATACTGGTGTGCAAATATTTTGTCCCCATTTTACTAAAAAATTATTCAAATCTGTCCAATATTCTTCTGGGATAATTTTTTGTAAAGCAAGTTCTGTATTTTCAGGTGTTTTTGTTTTTATTAACCCCAATCTATTAGAAATTCTATGAACGTGTGTATCTACACATATTGCTGGAATATTATATGCTTGACTTAAAACAAGATTTGCAGTTTTTAAGCCTATTCCGGGCATGCCTAATAAATCTTCTTTATTTTTTGGGACTTTGCCATTATATTTTTCTAAAATTATTTTTGTAATATTAATAATATTTTTGGCTTTTGTTTTATAAAAGCCTGATTTGTAAATAATTTTTTCTAATTTATCTTGTTTTAATTTAAGTATTTCTTGTGGCGTTTTTGCTACCGAAAAAAGATCATCACAAATATGTATAGTTGAGCTATCTTTTGCTCTTAAACTTAAAATACAGCTTATTAAAATTAGATAAGGGTCTTTGCCGTATTTTTTTATAATGTAATCAACAAGGGTTGGAGCAAAATCTTTTGTATTAGCTTTTAATAGGCTAATAATTTCTTTTATTGTAGTTAGATTTTTCATATTATTATATTTCTTTATTATTATTTGATTTATAATATTTCATAAAAAATATTTTAAAATTTAGGGAGTTAATAAATTGAGTACAAGTTTGAATTTAAACAAATTTGAAGAAAAAATAAAAGATTTTTTAAGTTTTCTCGAAATAGAAAAAAATGTTTCACCGAATACTTTAAGGGCGTACAAAATAGACTTGCAGCAAATAATAAAATTTTGGAAAAATATAGAGAAGAAAAGTTTAGAGAGTAAAGAAAGCAAAAATATTTTGTCTTTTGATAAAATTATAAGACGTTATATTCTTGCTTTATTCTATAAAAAAATTTCTAAAGCAACTTTGGCAAGAAAAATTTCTTGTCTTCGTTCTTTTATGCTTTTTTTAGAATCTTTTGGTATAAAATTAAAGCTTAATTTAAAGGCGCCAAGAATAGATAAAAAGTTGCCGATAACGTTATCGGTAGATGAAATTTTTTATTTACTGGACAATATAAAAAACGAAGATTTGCCGACTAGTTATCCCTATAGAGATAAGTCTATTTTTGAGTTAATTTATGCAACAGGTGTCAGATGCTCAGAGATTGTTGGTATTAAATTTTGTGATATTGATTTTGAAAATAAATTGATAAAAGTTTTTGGTAAAGGCAAAAAAGAAAGAATCGTGCTTTTTGGCAAAAAAGCACAAGATAGTTTAAAAAAATATTTAGAAATAGAGCGACCAATTTTATTAGGTAATACTAATTCTTCTGATTATTTATTCTTAAATTATACTGGCACAAATTTGACTTCTAGATCTGTTCAAAGAATTTTTGAGATGTTTAGAAAATTTTTAAAAATTGATAGAAAATTGACACCGCATAAAATTCGACATTCTTTTGCAACACACTTGTTAAGCCAGGGGGTTGATTTAAGAGTTATTCAGGAACTTTTGGGCCATCAAACAATTGCAACAACTGAAATTTATACACAAGTTTCTTCTGCGCAGTTGGCAAAAATGTGCGATGAAAAACACCCATTAAATAAGTTCGATAGTTTGATAAAGATATAAAAAATAAAAGCCAGTTTTTTAAACTGGCTTTATAAACAAATTTTATAAATTTAAAAAAAAAATTAATCTATAACTTTTAAACTACCACCTGTAACTATACTGAATTGTAGGAATTCGTGAAGAATTATTTCGGAGCTTGGCACTTCTATTGTTTGTAAACGCTGAGAGTTATACCCACTGTGATCCATATATCTTTCAAAAGTAAATTTTATTGGGGGAAATGGATTTCCTGTAGATATTGTATTACCGGCTGCCCGCAAAAGCCACCAAATAGGTAGCCCGATTATAACAATACCTCCTGGTGCTGTTTTAAATTTTGAATAGGTAAAATTAATAAATGGACATTTATAATCTATGCCAAGGCCTAACTCTATATTTTTTTTGCCTTCATATAGAGAAAAATCGTTATTAGTGAAAAATATAAAATCAATTTTAATATCGAATTGAAACTTATATCCCAAAGATTGAATCGCAGATTCATATTTTTTTGTTTTTATTTTACCATCAGAATTTTTGTAGGACATTGTAAATGTTGGGTTTTGAGAATTGTATATAAGTGCGAGATTTGCATCCCATGTTGTTGCCATTCCAGTTATTTTAAATTTTTTGAGTTTTTCTTTTATTTCTTTTTTTGCTTTTTTAATTACATCTTTATTGATGTTTATAGTTAGATTAGCAACTTCTTTTGAGTCTTTTGAAGTTTTTTCTATGATTTTATCTACAGCTTGATCTATTTTTACATCAAGAAATTCTGCAACTTCTTTTTCAGAAAATTCGTTTGGTTTTGATATATTAGCTTGATTTGTATGTTCTTCTGTTTTAACAGATCCTGAAATATTTGTTTGATCTTGATTTTGTTCAATTGTTTTTGTTTCTTCGGCCAAACCAGTTGAAAATTGTGCTGCACAAAGAACAAGAAATATAATATTTTTTATATTCACATTTACCTTTCTGTAAAAAATATATTTAATAAAAATAATTAAACGCTTTAACTAAATTGCTCACAAGAAAAAACAATATTATAATAAGTTTTATAAATGTAAATTAAAAATTAACAAAAAATTTAATTAGCCGGGGTTTTTATAGACAAGATATTAGAAAGACAAAATAGAAATAAAAAAATTTTTTATATTTTGTGTGTATTTTTTGTTTCTATTTTAATAATAATTATTCGTTTATTTTATTTACAAATATATCAAAACGAAGAGCTATATACTTTAAGTCAAAAAAATTATTTAAGAACCCAAGTAATTTTGCCGCAAAGAGGGAATCTTGTAGATTGTAATGGTATTTTGTTGGCCTCCAATCGTCCGGTTTTTGATCTTTATTGGCAGGGTACAGGTAAATGGGATTTATCTTGTCTTGATTGTTTAAAAAAAATAGAAAATATTTTTTGCATAGATTTTAATAAAGATTCAAAAATTAACATGATAAAATCAGCATCATTAAGTTCAAAAAGATTTTTATTAAAACCTGATATAACATTTGAAGAACTTTGTAGAATTAGTGAACAATGCTCAAATTATACAAATCTACTCGTAAAAAACAGCTTTAAAAGAGTTTATCCATATAAAAATATGGCGAGCCATGTCTTAGGTTATCTGGGACAAGAATCACAAGATTTTTCAAAAATTGGTTTATATGGTTTAGAAAAAATATTTCAGGAAGATTTAAAAGGTGAGGCTGGTTGTATTTTGAGTACTATAAATTCAAAAGGAACTACTATAGACCAAAAAATTATTAATAACCCAAGACCTGGAAAAAATATAGCTTTAACTTTAGATTTTAATTTGCAAAAAATTTCTCAGGATTTATTTAATTCTGATCAAAGTGGAGCTTTTTTGGTAATGAATCCACAAAATGGGGATATAAAAGTTCTTTTGTCTTATCCAGATTTTGATCCGAATATTTTTTTAGGACCAGTAAGTCAGCAGGATTGGATTGGAAAATTATCTTACAATAATCCCCTGCATAATAGAGTTACAAATGCTGCCTATCCTCCCGCATCTTTGTATAAATTAGTTACTTTTACAGCAGGGTTAGAAGAAGGTATTATTGATAGTGATTCAAAGTTTCTATGTAATGGTTATATAAAATTTGCAGGACGTAAATATCATTGTATAAGACATTGGGGACATGGGCGAGTTGGAGTAAGAGATGCAATTGCATATTCGTGTAACGTACCATGTTTTGAGATTGCAAAAGAAATAAAAATAAACTGTTTAGCAAGTTATGCATATAAATTTGGACTAGGCGATCAAACAGGATTTTTGTTACCGGAAAAAACGGGTTTAGTTCCAACTTTTGAATGGAAAGTTGGAGTCAAGGGTGAGCCTTGGTATAAGGGAGAGACTTTATCTGCTTCAATTGGCCAAAGTTTTAATTTAGTTACACCGTTGCAGATGGCAAGAATGTTTACGAGTATTTTTACTGGTTATTTAGTTAAACCTAGAATTTTAGTTGATTCTGATATAGAAAAAGAAGACTTGGAAATTTCAGAAAATACACTGAAAATATTAAAAGAGGGTACACGATTAACAGTTTTACAGGGTTCAGCTAAAAAATTGGGTTCATTGAAAGATTTTGTAATTCATGCTAAAACTGGAACAGCACAAACGGCTAGTCTTACAAGAAAAAGAGATAGTAAAAATCTTTATGAACATGCCTGGATCGCCTGTTATTTTCAATATAAAGATGATGATCCTTTGGTAATAATTGTTTTGGTTGAAAATGTTGGTTTTTCTGAGCCGGCTCGAGAAATTGCGTACAAATTTTTAACTGGTTACAAAAATTTACGTTTAGAACAATCTTAGATTATAAATTATATGAAAAAAATTAAAGCAGCATTCTTTGATAGAGATGGTACTCTAATAAAAGATGTTAATTATCTATCAAGTTTAAAGCAAATAGAAATAATGCCTGGAATTATAGATTTATTATCTAATTTGCAAAGCCAAAACTATAAACTTTTTGTAATTACAAATCAATCTGGGGTTGCTAGGGGGTTTTTTGATGAATCTTTTGTACAAAAAACGCACGAATTTTTAACAGAATTATTTAAATCAAAAAATATTTTTTTTGAAAAGTTTTATTATTGCCCCCATCATCCAGATAAGTCTATATTAAAAAAATATCTTATAGATTGTGAGTGTAGAAAACCTAATATTGGCCTTTTTTTGCAAGCTGCAAAAGAATTTAATATAGATTTATCAGAATCATTAATGTTCGGAGATAAAATATTAGATATACAAGCTGGCCAAAAGGCTTTGTGTAAAAGTTTTTATATACAAGAAATTTTAAAAACAAAAGATTTTGAAAAGGGTTTAGTTTATGAATAGTAATATTCAAAATAAAATTGATACGTTAACAACTTCAACAAAATTTTCTGGTAATATAATATTTTTTTATGCTATTGATATTGGGGATGAGATTGATTTATTAAAAATAAAACAACGTTCTTTGGTAAAAGTCAGATCAGTGCCGTTGTCTCCATATTTTAAAGATTACCATATACCTCTTAATTATAGCCTGCCTAATTCAAAATATTGTATTTCTAGTGATATACATCAATTTGGGGTTTTATCTTTTTGTTACAGAATTCCATTTGAGAATTCTTTTGAAGAACTAAAATTAAAAGTTATTGATATTAAAAGTGAATTTGATCAAGTAAACAAAAAAGATATAAAGTTTGTTTTTGATGCAGTTTATTCTGCAATAAAAAAACCGCATTTTTATAATTTGGATAATTTTTATTATACAGTGCAAATAGAGCCAATTAAAGGGGTGAGCCCACAAGAGTTTAAAGATAAATTTGGTAGTTCAATAGCATCTTTATTGCGTCTTGAAACTCAGATTCTTTCGAAATATCAAAAAAATGAAATTTTATCTGCAACAACAGGTTATTCCGGTGAAGATATGATTATTATAGATAGCGAAGCATCTTTTGTTTATGACAAAGAATATTTTGAGCCTTTAGAGTTTTTGAGTTTTGCAAATATTCAGCAATTAGAATTACAATATTTTGATAGAATTTTAGATCAAAAACTTAATCATTATTATAAACAACAATCTTATAAAGACCCTTGGCTTGCATATATTCCATTGTTAAGTCCACAACTTAATCTGCCTATTTCACAGTTAATTGCTTTGCAAGTTGATATTTCTGTAATAACGGAAAGATTAGAAAATAGTATAAAAATGGTTGGGGATTCTTATTTTACGCATCTTTATTCTATTATTTCAAAACAACTTTCTCTGGCAGAATGGCATCAATCTATTAAAAAGAAAATGGGTATTATAAATGAATTTTATAATTTCTATCAAGACAGATTGGATATAATTCATGAAGAAATTTTAACGATAGTTGTTATTATTTTAATTGGATTTGAGGCAGTGCTTATGTTTATAAAATAATAAATTTGTTTGAATTAATGATGTTTGGGTAGTAATAAAAAAAAGGGAGATAGGAGTTATGCAAGTTGAAGGCACGGTCAATGTATTACAAAGATTTATAAATAATCCTGTAATAAAACCCAAAAATGAAAATTTTTGGGAATCACAAGCGACGTTTAATGCAGGTGCAATTTTTTTAGATAATAAAGTACATTTGCTTTATAGAGCAATAGGGGCAGATGGAATTTCTGTTTTAGGTTATGCTTCAAGTACAGATGGAAAAAATATTAATGAAAGATTAGATTGTCCTGTATATTCCCCTAGAAACTTATATGAAATAAAACAAAAATGTTCACAAGATATTACGATTAGATTTATGTCTGGTGGTGGCTATGGTGGTTGTGAAGATCCTAGATTGACAAAAATCGATGATAAAATTTATATGACTTACACAGCATTTAATGGATGTAATCCACCTGCTGTTGCATTAACTTATATAAAAGAAAAAGATTTTTTAGAAAAAAGATGGAACTGGAAAATACCAAAAATAATTTCTAATCCGACCCAAGTACATAAAAATTGGGTAATATTTCCTGAAAAAATAAATGGGAAATATGCAATATTACACAGTATTTCTCCAGATATTTTAATTGAATTCTTAGATGACCTGGAATTTGAAAATAGAACTCGTATAGAAAGTTTTCATAATTTCGGATCTAGAGAAAATGGCTGGGATAATATGGTCAGGGGCGCTGGACCTTCACCTATTAAAACAGAAGATGGTTGGTTGATTATATATCATGCCATGTCTGGTAGTGATCCAAGCAAATATAAAATAGGAGCACTGCTTCTTGATTATAATGATCCATTTAAAATATCTCATAGGCTGTCCTATCCAATTCTTGAACCATCTGCAAGATATGAAAATGAAGGTTGTAAGCCTGGAATAATATATTCTTGTGGTGCAGTAGTAATTAATGATCAATTATTTGTATATTATGGTGGCGCAGATACTGTTAC
>JAIPGX010000027.1 GCA_021735465.1 Candidatus Babeliales bacterium
AAAATAATAATGAATTAGGTTGAGTTCGTATGGTTCGACGGAGCTCACCACGAACGGGTAAAAAATTCAACTTTTAATCGTAACCATAGTCTTTACTTAGATTTTATGCTATAAAACTCTTAAGTTGATGACATTGAGCACACGCTAGGTTCTAACACACTTTGTGGCAGCACACAGGGCGCAGCCAATATGAATTTTATATTAATTTTTATTTTAAATTGCGTTTAGGCCAGATCGTATTTTTATGTGTTAAAATCAACCATCCTGTCCTGCGAAGCCACCTGGGCGTAGCGGGAAGCTACAAGGGCGACGGCTGGGCCTGTGCTAGGTCTAATTGTGTAGCTCAATATTAGTTTTTACATGGTGTTTAATTTTTCTGAATTGAAAATTCTCCATGTCAGAAACCAAACTTAATGCTCTTCCGGTTTTTCCAGCACGTCCAGTTCTTCCTATTCTATGAATATAGGATTCAACTTCTCTAGGGATTTCATAATTAAAAACTGCTTCTACGTTGGCAACATCAAGGCCGCGTGCTGCAATATCAGTCGCAACTAGAATATTTATATTATTATTACGAAATTTTGACATGATGAGATCACGTTTTGTTTGTCTGACATCGCCATGAATACCTGCGGCTTTATAACCTTTTGCATTAAGTGTTCTTGCAACTGTATCAACTTTTCTTCTAGAATTACAAAAAACAATTGAAAGTTTTGGATTATATTTTGTAATTAAATTAATAAGCGTATTCATTTTTTCATTTTGTTGCGTTTGTAAATAAATTTGTTCAATTGCTTTGGCTGTTATTTGTTCTTGTGCAATTCTTATAATTTTAGGATTTTTTTGATAATTTTTTGTTAAATGCATAATTTCTGGTGACATTGTTGCTGAAAAAAGAATAGTTTGTCTGTTTTTAGGTGTTGTTTGTAATATTTTTTCAATGTCAGCCCGAAAGCCCATATCAAGCATTTCATCAGCTTCATCCAAAATTACCATTTTTACTTGATTTAATTTCAAGGTTCCTCTTTTTATGTGATCAAGCGTACGTCCAGGAGTTCCTATTATAATTTGAGCACCTCTTTTTAGTGCGCAAAATTGTCTAAAAATTGGTTGTCCACCATAAATTGGTAATGCGTAAATGTTTTTTTTGTATCTTAAAAGTTTATTAAATTCAACTGCTACTTGCATGGCCAATTCTCTTGTTGGACATAAAACAAGTATTTGAGCATTTTTATTCTCAGCATCAATTTTTTCTATTGCAGGGATCGCAAATGCTGCGGTTTTACCCGTTCCAGTTGATGCTTGACCAATAAGATCGCGTCCTGCAAAAATTTCTGGAATTGCTTGTGCTTGAATGGGTGTAGCTTGGCTAAAACCCATATTTAGTATGGCTTTTAATAAATTTTTTGATATATTTAATTCTTCGAATTTTAATTTTTTCATAATTTTTTTAACTAACAGTAAAATAGGTTTATAAGTATAAAGATTGAATAATTAGTACTAGAATAGCCTATAGTTTCTATTTGTCAAAAATTATTATTATTTTTGATAAATAGCTATTTTTTTGATTTCAAGCCAAAAAGTTGATACCAAAATTACCGTTAAAATTAATCCCCAGATAGATATTGGCAGATAAGTTGTTTGAAAATATGGCATAATTGGCTTAAAAAACGTTATTAAAAGTGAAAAAATTATCATAAATAAAAACCAAAATATTGCAAATTTATTTGCAGATACACCTTGAATAACAAGAGGCATCCTTTCTTGTTTTAAATTTAATGCTAATAATATATGTCCTAAAAGCCATGAAACTAGTGCAGAAGTTTGTGCCGTTTCTAGATTGTATAGTTTATAAGTTAAAAGATAGACAAATAAAATACCTATAGATAAAAAAATACTATTTTTTAAAATAGTAAAAATAAGAGGTTTTCCAAGAAAATTACTTATTTTGGGTGCTTTTTTTTGCATAATATCAGGTTCGGCTTGTTCTGTTACAAAAATAGTTGAAGAGGCTAAATCCATAAGTAATTCAATAAAAATTATTTGAATTGGAACGAATGGAAATGGGATTCCTAATAAAAGCGGGACTAAAAAAATAACAAGCAAAATGGTTTTTGCAGATAAATAGTAAGATAGGCCTTTTTTAAAATTATCTATTGCTTTTCTACTAATTTTTACGGCATTTGCTATGTGTTTATAGTTATCGTCTGTTAAAATTAAATCTGAGATTTCTTTAGCCAGATCAGTACCAATTTGACCCATTGCAACTCCAACTTGAGCAATTTTTAATGCGGGAGCATCGTTAATGCCGTCTCCTATAACTGCGACTATTTCGCCGCGTTTTTGCAATAAATTTACAAGTCTCAATTTTTGTGTAGGTTTTATTCGTGCAAATACGCCAGTATTTTTGATTTTTTCTATTAATTCGGTATCACTCATATTCTCAATTTGATCACCTGTAATTACTTCACCTGAAATATTAATTTCTTTTGCGACAGCTTTAGCAGTTTGAGCAAAATCTCCCGTTACAATTAACGTTTTGATTTTTGCATTTTCAAGAGTTTTTATAGCATTTTTTACTCCTGGTCTGACAGGATCCGTTAAAACTGCGATTGCTAAAAATTGAAGTTGATCTTGATCTTCAAAATATCCATATGCAACAACTCTTTTGCCAAGCAAGGCTTGTTTATTTACATAATCTTCAAGTAATTTTTTTTGATCAGAACTAAGAGTAGAATTTGAAATTATAATTTCTGGAGCTGCAGAAATTGCATGTATTATTTTATTTTGGTCCTGATAAACCAAATCCCTGTAAGCTTTGTTATCTGAAAAATCTTTAAAATCAATTTGTTTTAGTATTTTTATTGTACCAAGTTTTTTAGATATCGCTTTATCTGTAGGATCAGAACAATAATCAGGAATTGCCAATATAATTTTATTTTTAATATTGTCCGGTAATTCGGTTTGCTCACTGCCATCTTCAAGAAAAAATTTTTCTACCTGCATAATGTTTTCTGTTATAGTTCCGGTTTTATCGCTCACTACTAATGTAACTTGACCAATTGTTTCTATGCCACGTAATCGTTTGACTATGACATTTTTTTTAGCAAGTTCAAAGGCTCCTAATGCAAGAGCCATAGTAATAATAATTGGAGGTTGACCTGGAATCATTAAAAATGTAAGAGATAACCATGTAAGAACCATTTCTTGAAAATCAAGCCCACGTAAAAAACCCATAACAGGAATTAATAGACTTGCTACAATAGCAAAAAATGCTAAAACCTTTGCAAGTTTTAGCATTGCTTCCTGTAAAAGCGTTTTTTCTTTTTTTGTTTGTTGTACTTCTTTTGAGATTTTGCCAAATTCAGTTTCTTCGCCGATTTTTGTAACTAACGCTGTACCTTGCCCACTCAAAACTGTTGTTCCGGAAAAAATTTTAGAATTAATTTCTTTTTTCACAGGTAAAGATTCTCCAGTTAACGTAGATTCATCTACAACAAGACTGAAAGAATTCAATAATTTTGCATCTGCAGGAACAATTGTACCTGAAGATAAAACAATAATATCATCCGGTATTATGTTCTCTATTTTTATTTCACACTCTTTGCCATTGCGTATAATTTTTGCTGTAGGTGTAGTAAGATTCTTAAGTTTTACCATTGTGCGATTTGTTCTGAACTTATTTATAGATTCAACTGCAATATAGGCAAAAACAACAAAAATCATTGTGAAAGCCAAAATAAATTTGCTAAATAATATGGCAACTGCAGCGATACTTAAAAGCAGTATGATCATTGGTTCTTGAATACTTTCAAAAATTAATGAAAAAATTTTTTTAGGTTTATAAAAATTTGAATTATTTTTCATAGAAAATTATCTTTCATAAGATTTGTGCGAGGAGCATGGTTACTTGCTCAGTGTTTGCTATAGCTTGATCCACATTGTAGCTAATGCGACGTGCTAAAAAAACTATCAAAACTTGAATTCTGTTTTCAAGATATTTAATAATTATTTTCGGTACTATTTTTTTGATTAAAAAAAATTTTTTATAAATATTTTAAAATTTGGAGTCTAAAATGCTTAAGCAAAGATTACGCGAATATTTTAAATTTTTAAAAAGTCTTTTTAAAACAAATATTCGTCTTTTATATGGTATGTGGAGATTAACAAAGTTGCCTCAGCCTGCAATTACAATATTTGGAAGTGCCCGAGTTGATTCTTCAAGCGAAATTTATCAACAAGCACGTAAAATGGCAAAATTGCTTGCAGCTGAAGAATTTTCGATTATAACGGGCGGTGGCCCTGGAATAATGGATGCAGCAAACCAAGGCGCAATAGATCACTTGAAAGAAAAACATCTTGAAACTTTTTTACAACATAAAGAAATAATTACTGCAGGAATAGGTTTGATTCGTTTAAATAAAGAATTTAAAAGTCCATTTGTTCAAGAATATATGGAAATGCAACATTTTTTTGCTCGTAAATGGCTTTTAGTTAGATATTCAGTTGGATTTGTTGTTTTTCCTGGTGGTTTTGGAACTTTAGATGAACTTTTAGAAGTTATTACATTGGTACAGTGTAATAGAATGGCAAAAGTTCCTATTGTTCTTATAAATCGAACTTATTGGGCGCCATTTTTGCAATGGGTCGAAAAATGTACACAATATGGGGGTTTTATTGATAAAGATGATGCTGATATTATAACTGTTTTTGATGATATAGAGTTGGCAGCAAAATTTATTATAGAAAAATGTTGTACTACAAAACAATCTGTTTTGCATAAAGAAACGGATTTTAAAGAGTAAATAAATTGTTTTGAAATCGTTCGTGCCAAATAATTTTTATTTTCTTTCGACCTCAACTGTTCCTTGTGCTTCAGCTATGTTTTTTATTGCTCTTAAAAAAAAGGGTGCGTGATTCTTCAAAAGTTAAAAATAAAAAAGAAAGTATTAATGAATGAGCGATTTTAGCTTAAGCTTTTCTAACAAATTCCCAAATAACACGGCCTTTGCAATTTCTACATGGAGGAAATTTTTTCCCTTTTACAAGGGGGATCTCTCTTTGGTCTTCTGATTTGCAACCACTATTGCCTTTACAGTCTCTGTCTTTTAATCGATAAACTCCAGATTCTAGGCAAATTTCTCCAATGTTAAAAGTATCACCTCTTTTAAGCATTATCGGACTCCTTTTTATTAAAAAGTTTTCTTGATTTATAGTTTTATAATAGAAAAAAAGGATAATTAAGGTCAATGTTTTATGAATTTTTTTAAGATACTTAAATCTAGCGTATGTCCGTCATCGCTATAATAGTTATGGTGAGACAAGCAGATATTACTTAAAATTATTAATTTTTATGTAAAACTCCAATTAACTGCGCGTTTCGTGCAGTTAAAAGTGAATTAGAACCTAGCCTGTCCGCCATAGCTACAAGAGCGACGGCTGGGCGTGTGCTAGTTTATAAAATTTATTTTTTAAATTTGTGCCCGACAGGACTCGAATCCGCCTTCGCTTTAAATAGCTACGGCGAGACAGGCCTATCAATTTAAATCAAAAATAACTTGTGCCCGACAGGACTCGAACCTGTGGCCTACGGATTAGAAATCCGTTGCTCTATCCAACTGAGCTACGGGCACCAGAGTTACTTTTAATTAGTACCTGCCTGTCCTGCATAGCCACCTGGGCGATGCGGGAAGCTACGGGCACTAAAAAAAGAATTTGTATTAAAAAATGGTCGGGGCGGTCAGATTCGAACTGACGACCCCTCGCTCCCAAAGCGAGTGCGCTACCAACTGCGCCACGCCCCGCATTAACCGACCATTCTTTTAAGAGTTTACTAAAGATATTAAAAATTAAAAGACCTAAATTTTGATTTTTCAAAATTAAATCTATTTTTTTTGGGGTGAGCGACGGGGCTCGAACCCGCGACCCTCAGAACCACAATCTGATGCTCTACCAGCTGAGCTACGCTCACCATTAATATCAAATATTATGTTGATATTATAAATTTTTTGTAAGAAAAATCTAGTTTTTTCTTACTTTAGTTTTTCTAATTTAACCTCTTGGTCTGTGACATAATTTTGTTTTAAAAATCTTAAGGCCTTTTTGCGTGTATCAACTAAATTGGGATTACATTTTTTTGCAAAATTTAGCATATTAATCAAATTAATGCAGGTTTTTATCTGTTCATCTTGATTTATTGCTTCTTGGTGCTTTTCTTCCCAGCTTTTTTCAGTTTCTTCTTTTGATTTTGCTTGTTTGTCTTTGTCTTTGTCTTTATTTATATCATCTTTTTTAATCTCTTTGGGTATTATATAGTGTTTTAAAGAAGTTTCTTTGCCATAAAGTTCTTTAATCCACTTAATTTCTTCTGCTGGCGTTATTTTAGGTTTTACTAAAAAATCTGGTTTTATGCCTATGGCTTGAATAGATTTTTGACTAGGCAAATAATACAACATAGTCGTGAGTTTTAAAGCACAACCATTACTTATTGGAATAACTTCTTGAACCGAACCTTTACCAAAGGTTGAAGTTCCAACTAAAAAAGCCATTAAATTTCTAGGTTTTTTATTATCAGTGCTTTTAAAGCCTTTGTTGGAATAATATTTTAAACATCCTGCTAAAATTTCTGAAGCTGATGCTGTAAAATTGTCTATCAAAATAAAAATGGGCAGATCACTTTTCAAAACAGGTTCCGTGCTTGTATAATACTTTGCAACAACTTTGCCTGATCGACTTTTTGTAGATACAACAAGTGATTTTTTATCAATAAATAAACCGGCCATATCAACAACGGAATCCAAAATCCCTCCAGGGTTTCTTCTTAAATCAAGGATTATGCCGTTACATTGGCCTTTATTTGCTTTTTTTAATAAATCTTCTACTTGTTTTGATGCCGTTTGTGTAAATAATTTTAATGATAAATAATAAATATCATGATCTTTAATGTGATAACAAATTGAATTTTGATCTTTTATTATTTCTCTTTTGATTTTAAATTCTAATGGTTTTTTATCTCTAATAATTTTTAAATTAACTTCCGTTCCAACTTTTCCTTTTAATTTTGTTATAACTTCATCGGTAGAAAGACCTCGTAGTTTGTCTCCTTCAACTTCTATTATTTTATCTCCAGGTTTTAAACCACCTTTTTGTGCTGGACCTCCATGAATTACGTCTACTATTACAAGCGCATCATCATCGGGAGTTTTTCCTATTATGCTTACACCTATACCAGAAAATTCACCGGAAGTTGATTCTAAAGTTGCCTTATAACTTTCATTTGAAAAAAAAGCTGAGTGTGCATCTACATGTGGTACTGCTGCTTTTAATGATTCTTGTACAAAGTTTGAAAAATCTGTTTCGCGGTATGCTTTTTTTTCTACAAGTGTTACAACTTCAGACACTGTCCTTAGCCATTGATATATATCTTTTTCTGGATCAGTTGTTGCTTTTTGTTTAACAGTTTTTTTATCGGGTTCTTTTTCTGCTAATAATAGCTGTGGTTTTTTTTCAATTGGATCCTGAGCTAGAGCTTGAGCTAGTATTAAAGATGTTATGATAAGTAAATAAAATTTCTTAATTTTTAATAAAGACATACAAATCCCTTCTCTTTTTGTGTAATAATAAATATTGTTTTGATTATAATAATTTTTTTGGATTATTAAAACTTTTAAAAATTTTTGTTATGTAATAATTTTATTATTTGAAAGAGAAATAACATGAGATTGAAAACTATTACTAGAAGTTTGATTTTTATATTTTTATATAGTTTTTTTTTGAATTCTATGATTTTCAGTGATATTGGGATTTTGAAATATTTTGAAGTAAAAAAAGAAATTTCTGAACAACAAGATAAAATTATAAGACTGGAAAATAAAGTTAGAGAAACAAAAAATAAAATAGCAGCTTGGCAAGAAGATGATTTTTATTTAGAAAAAATGGCAAGAGAAGACTTGCAGATGGGGTATTTGGACGAATTAATCTATATAAAATAAAACCCCGGAACTTTTTATTGTTCTAGGGTTTTTTATAATAATGGAAGTTACGTTTTTAATTTCTCTTTTTATCTCTAAAAATTCAGGAACAAATTCCTTTAGTCCAGATCTTGTGCAATGCAAATTCTGTGATTAAAAAACCACCAACAAGAAGGCCTGAATTGAATAATTCTGTATGTGGATTTTTTAATGTATCCTGAATAAGCCTTGGTATAAATGGAATTGATTTGTATAAAACATATAATTGAGGGCCATATTTTGTAAAAAATTTAAAAGTTTTTCCTAATTTTTGCCTCCAATTTGTAAAACCTTGTTCTAATATATTTAGTTGTTCTTGAATTAGGATTATGAAATTTTTTTTCAATAGAGTTTTTTGATTGCTTATAAATTCCTGAAAATCTTGATGCCAAAATCCATCCGAATTTTCTGAAGCTATATCTAAAAAAGCTTTGTATATAAAATCTGGATTAACTATTCTTTTTTTAAATTCTGAATATTCAGGGCCTTTGGGATTTTGTTGATAAACAACAAAATTTGCATTGATAGAATCAAAAAAATAATTTTCTAAAATTATTTTAATTTGAGATTCTATAACATCACTGTTTTCTCTTGATTCTAAAAAATTACATAGAGTATTTTGTCCAAGTAATGGATCATTATATTTCATAGTTACACAGTTTGCTGCAATACGAGAGAGTCTAATTTTTATTTTTTTTGCCAAGTCATTGATCATTATTTTTTCAGACCTTGTTTGTAGTTCATCTGTTGAAGTTTTAGTTAAATCTGTAACTCGCAATAATTGTTCATTTACATTTTCAGGTAAATAGTAAGTAGTTTGAACCATATTTCCCGTTGTTCTTGCTACATTGTTTGCAATTACATTATGTGTTTGTGGAACGAATTTATTTAAATTAGTTGAAACACATTTTTTTAATTTTGATATAAAATCGTTATTTACATGTAAAATATTATTTGATTTTTCAATTATTTTTAATGCAAATTGCTGTGGCTTATTTTGTCTTAAAACTTGACCTCTATCATTATGTAAAAATAAATTTTCGTCTTCATGAAAAATTTCATAAAAAGTATCTTCAAATAATCTGTTGATATATTCGATTGAATTTATTTCAATTATTTCTGATGATTCATCAGTACCACCAAAAGAACAATCTTCGAAAAATTTTTTTATCAAAACGAACTTTTCTTTTTTTATGAGATTTAAAAAATCTACATATAATGATTCTTTAAAATTAGAAAATACGTATCTTTCTTCAAAATGATTTGAGCTAGCTTCTTGATCTTGCATTGCGTAAATAGTTGATGAAAAAAGAATTAAAAAAACTGAGAATAAAAATTTTCTTGCAATATTTTTCATATAACCTCCGAAAAATAAATAATTAAATTATAAGATATAAAAAAACTAATTTCTATTATTAATTAATAGTATAACATAAAAAAAATAAAATAAAAATGGTCGTTTTGTATTAAAAAATAACTTATTTTATCCATATTGAATAATTCGTTATACCATGCTTAAGAAATAATTTGCATATGGAATTATCTTTTAAATCGCATAATAAGTCTAAGTATTTTTGTTCAGTTATTGGATCAAGATGCATATTTGCACCATTTTGAAGCAAAAATTTAATAGATTTTAAATTTTTATCTTGAGTTGCACGATATAGGGGGGTTAATCTATGTTGATCTTGCATTTTAATGTCAGCCCCATGTTTTAAGAGCATGCGAGCTAAATTAAAATTTTCTTCTTGAATTGCTTTAAAAAAAGTATTATTAATTGTTTGACAAGTAGAAAAAGAAGAAACATATTTTTTGTCATATAGTTCTCGCATTTTCAAAATATTACAAAATAAGCAATTATTATTTTTATGATTAAAACATAGGTCTTTATTATAAATTTGACTAAATTCGCTTGGCCATAATCGCCAAAAGCGCTTCCATTGAAAAGATCTTTTGTTTTCTAAGAGACATTGTGTTGCTGCATTTAAAATATCATAGAATGTTGTTTGTGAGTTGGAATTAATGTCTTTATCAAGACTATTAATTTTTTCTAATGCTGAAAAAACAAAAGATTGATATTTAGGTTCGTGGCATGGTAATAAACCTTGAATTAAACGGCATAGAGTCGTTAGGTCATTATTATATTTTTCTAAAATGCAACATTTAAAAATATCTTCTGGCAAATTTGTGATAATTTCTTTAAAAGTTTCAAATTTATTTTCTTGAAATGCTTTTTTATCAGCAAAAATATTTGAATTTATAAATAATAAGATAAAAAAAAGAATTTTTTGAATTTTTCTCATAATGACAAGCCTTTATTAAATATATTTTTCAAAATTTTGGATAAATTTTATATAGAAAAAATATAAAAGCAAATTTGCCTGTAATAAAAGAATTTTTTAGATTAAAAATTGAAGAAAAATATTTACATAAATTTGCTGATTACAATTAAAGCGATCATTGTTTTTACCAAAGAATAATCTCCAACTAACCAAGTTTTCCAACTTTCAACTAATTTAGTGGGCAATCCTTTATCTTCTTCTTTTACAGGGTTATGACCAGTTATTAATCCATAAATGGCATTGTAAATTTTTTTCATATATGGTGCAAAGCCTTTATGTAGCTCGCTAAAATTAGGATTTGATAACTGGGTTATGAATTTGTCAAAATTTCTTTTTAAAAACAAATTGTTTGAACCATTATTAAAGCCTAAATAAATTTTTTCACAAAATTCTTTGAGTTTAGTTAAATTTAAATATTGAATATCGCTAATTCTAATATTATTTGAATGTTTATATTCAAATGCAATTTCTGCAAGACATAATGAAACGTATAACATTGCCAATTTAAAGATTTTTTTATCAGCCAATTTTTGATAAGCTTCTTTTGATAATTTTTTTGTAGAATTAAAAATAAATCTGGTTAATTTTAAAATAGATTTGTACGCAAATTTAAAGGGAAATATAGTACCTGCAAAAATTAATCTTTCAAACTTTTTCCAAGAAATTGAAGTATTTAAATCATGCCAAAGTTTCCACTTTAAAAATTCTGGACCCTTATGCCAAAATTTGCCTGCAACAGAAAGTTGTTGCCAAAAAACATCACTTTCTTTGACATATTCTTTGACTGAATTTTCTAAAAATTTTAATATTTCTTTGTCCAATGGAATAAAAGTATTACCTGTTTGTTTTATATATTCTAAGATCATATTTTTGATTTGTTCTATTTGTTCTAAAATACTTTTTTCAAATTTCCAGTTTATATTTTTTAAAATTTGAAAAACAGAATCATGTATTTTTAAAAATTCACCTAAATCAATAAAATTGATTTTTGGGTTTTCTGGCGTTGTTTCTTTACTTAGCTTGTTATTTAATTGTGTTTTTAACTTTGTTAAATTGTTTTGTATTATAATTCTCAAATTAGACAAATTATCAAAACTGGAAAAATTATCTAAGATATTAGATTCTGAATTTTCAGAAAATTCTTCTTGTATTTGTTCTTGGATTTGAATTTCTGGATTAATAATTCTTATTTTTGAAAAAAATATTAAAAAAATAAGAATTAAAACTTTTTTGAAATTTTTCACAGTGCCTCCATTTATTTAAATTCAAAAAAATTATTATATTTTAATTTTATACAAATAATATTTGTATGTAAAAGGGTGTTAGGTTTTGTGGCATTTGCGATATTTTTATTTGTTGGGTATTAAGTTATTATATGTATAGTGACAAATAGTATTAAATCTATGTAAGAGGGGTAAAAAATCAATGATTAAGCGACCAAGTTTTGATGATTTTAAAAAAATAGTATTTAAAGATAAAAAGTTTGTAGGAGAGTATGAAACATTGCGTCCGGAATTTGAGCTTTTGATAAAATTTATTAAAGCTCCTAAATCGGCAAAAAATTATCTTTGCGTAAAGATAAAATAAAATTTTACACATAAACTTTTTAGCTAATATTTAGCTTTTTTAAAAATAAATATCTGTATATAATATATATTTAATTTAATAGTTTTGTTAAAAATCTTAATAGAACCCCTTTATGGGGTGGCTTTATGGTAGCCGGCAGTTCTTGACTGCCGGGAAATTTAGGATTGACTTATGGAAAATACTTTAACTGAAGATCAAATTAGATTAGAAAAAGTAAAACAAATGCAAAAAGATGGCACATCTGTTTGGCCAGAGTTTAAGCCTGTAGATAGTACATGCAAAAAAATTATTGATGAATTTGATCAGAATATTTCAGAAAATAAAGAATATGCTTTAGCTGGTCGCTTAATGACTATTCGTGACCACGGTAAAACATTTTTTGCCAATATTCAAGATGTCTCTGGAACTTTGCAGCTTTATATTAAACAAAGTGAAATTGGTCAAGATCTATTTGATTTTTTCAAATCTAAGATAGATGCAGGTGATATAATTTGGGTTAAAGGCACATCTTTTAAGACAAAGATGGGTGAAATAACTTTGAAAGTAAAAGAGTTATTTCTTTTAAGTA
>JAIPGX010000028.1 GCA_021735465.1 Candidatus Babeliales bacterium
GGAAGCAATGTATTGGTTGCATTCATGCCTTGGCATGGATACAATTTTGAAGATGCTATTGTTCTTAGTAAGAGGCTTGTTTCTCAAGATGTTTTTACATCTGTTCATGTGGAAGAATTTGTTGCTGAAGCTCGTGATACAAAATTAGGAGCGGAAGAAATTACTCGTGATATTCCTGATGTTGGTGAAAAAGAGTTAGAAGCTCTGGATGAAGATGGAATTGTTCATATTGGAACAAGAGTAAAGCCGGGAGACATTTTGGTAGGAAAAGTCACGTTAAAAGGTGACGTTCAAGTTTCTCCTGAAGAAAAATTATTAAGAGCAATTTTTGGAGAAAAATCACGAGAAGTTAGAGATACTTCTTTGAGAGTTCCACCAGGGGTTGAGGCTACGGTTATTGGCGTTAAGATTTTTTCTAGAAGTGGAATAAGAAAAGATAAAAGATACAAAGATTTTGTTGCAAAAGACACATTAAAAATAGAAGAAAATTTTCAGTTTCATGTTTCTCTTTTAGAAAAAGGAACAAAGAGTCGTATTATTAAACTTTTTCAAGATATAAAGGTGGACACAAAGAAATTAGCGCATAATTTTGATAAACAAAAATTAGAAAAAATGAGTGTCGAAGATTTATTTAAATTAGAAACGCCTAACAAAAGAATAAATGAAAAAATAAGCAAATATCAAGAGATGTTTAATAATCAAATACATGTTCTTTCAGCCTTGAAGCAAGAGCAATTATCTGAATTAAGAAAAGGTGATGAGTTATCATCAGGCGTCTTAAAAATGATAAAAGTTTATGTTGCAATGAAAAGACACGTTTCTGTTGGCGATAAAATGGCGGGAAGACATGGAAATAAGGGCGTTGTTTCCAAGATAGTTAGTATAGAAGACATGCCTTATTTACAGGATGGTACCCCTGTTGATATAGTACTTAATCCATTAGGTGTTCCAAGTCGTATGAATGTTGGGCAAATACTGGAAACTATTTTGGGTATGGCTGGCAAAAAGATGGGTGATGATTTTGCAAAAGAATTAACAGATTTTAGTTACAAGAACGTTAAAACTAACCTGTCAAAATATTACGGTAATGAAATTATTGATGATATTGAAAAACAATATGGTAAAGACGCTTTAAATAGTTTTGCAATTAAAACTATTGAAAATGGTGTAGCTATGAGTTCGCCAGTGTTTGATGGTGCTAATTATGAAAAAGAGATTGTACCATTGTTAAATAATTTAGGTTTATCTCCAAATGGTGCATATACTCTTTGTGATGGGCATACAGGGAATTATTTTGATCAACCTGTTACTGTTGGTTACATATATATGATGAAATTAAATCACTTGGCTGATGATAAGCTTCATGCTCGTTCTGTTGGGCCATATTCTTTAATTACGCAACAACCATTGGGAGGTAAGGCTCAATTTGGTGGTCAACGTCTTGGAGAAATGGAAGTGTGGGCATTGTATGCATATGGGGCAGCATATACATTGCAAGAAATGTTAACTGTTAAATCTGACGATGTTAATGGTAGAATTAAAGCCTATGAATCAATCGTCAGAGGTGAAGAAGTTGCTGAGCCTGGAATACCTGAATCATTCAATGTTTTGGTAAAAGAATTTCAAAGTTTAGGTTTGCAGGTAGATCTATTTAAGACTAGCAAGGAGCGCGTTGGTGAATAATAGAATACTTGAAAGATTTCGTGAGTATATAAATACTACTCAATTTAATGCTATAAAAATTTCTGTAGCTTCTCCAGAAAAAATAAGATCTCTTTCTTATGGTGAAGTTAAGAAGATTGAAACAATTAATTATCGTACGTTAAAGCCAGAAAGAGATGGTTTATTTTGTGCTCGCATTTTTGGTCCAGTAAAAGACTGGGAGTGTAACTGCGGAAAATACAAAAGAATGAAACATCGTGGAGTAACTTGTGAAAAATGTGGAGTTGAAGTAATTCAATCCAAGGTTCGACGAGAAAGAATGGGGCATATTAATTTGGTTTCGCCCGTTTGCCATATATGGTTTTTAAAGGGAATTCCAAGTTATTTAAGTCTTATTTTAAATATGACTGTTCGAGATTTGGAGTCTGTTATTTATTTTGATAGTTACATTGTTATTAATCAGGGGAATTCTCCTTATTCACCAAGAACATTGCTTGTTCCTCAAGAATATGAGGATTATTTAAATGCACATCCAGATGATACAGTTTTCAGGTGTGACATGGGCGGGCAGGCTATTAGGACATTGCTTTCCTTGATGGATCTTAATTTTGAAATTAGAAAAATAGAGGAAGAATATAACCAGACTTCCTCTGTTGCTATTAGACATAAATTGGCAAAAAGAATTAAGGTTTTATCTGGAATGTTACAAGCTAATATTAGGCCCGAGTGGATAATACTAGAAGCCCTTCCTGTGCTTCCGCCAGATTTAAGACCATTGGTGCCTTTGGAGGGTGGTCGTTTTGCTAGCTCTGATTTAAATGATCTGTACAGAAGGGTTTTAAATAGAAATATAAGATTACGTCGTTTAATAGAATTAGAAGCTCCAGATGTAATTATTAAAAATGAAAAAAGAATGCTTCAAGAATCTGTTGATGCATTAATTGATAATGGACGACGTGGACAACCTGTTAGAGGTCCAAATAAAAGACCCCTTAAGTCTTTAAGCGAAATGTTAAGAGGTAAACAAGGTAGATTTAGACAAAATTTATTAGGTAAACGAGTTGATTATTCAGGGCGATCTGTAATTGTTGTTGAACCTGAATTAAAAATTTATCAATGTGGTTTGCCTAAATTAATGGCGTTGGAATTATTTAAACCATTTGTTTATGTCGAATTACAAAAAAAAGAATATGCCTTAAACTTAAGAGTTGCAAAACGCATGGTTGAAAATATGACTTCAGAGGTTTGGGAGGCTTTAGAAGAAGTCGTAAAAGATCGTCCGGTTTTATTAAATCGTGCTCCTACTTTGCACAGACTGGGTATTCAAGCTTTTTATCCTATTTTAGTTGAAGGAAAAGCTATCAAAGTACATCCCCTAGTATGTTCAGCTTTTAACGCAGACTTTGATGGTGACCAGATGGCAGTTCACGTTCTATTAAGTAAAAGAGCTAGATTAGAAGCTAATAATCTTATGCTTTCTACTAATAATGTTCTTTCTCCTGCTAGTGGAAAACCTATAACTACGCCATCTCAAGAAATGGTTTTAGGTTTATATTATATAACAAAGGGAAGAAAGAATGTTGCTGGAGTCGGCTTTATTTTTTCTAACATAGAAGAAGTTGTTTATGCTTACCAGCATGGTAAAATTGATATTCAAGCTCCTATTAAATTACGTTTAGATTCTGGAACTAAACTTATTGAAACGACGGTAGGTCGCGTTCTTTTATATGAAGCATTACCAGAAGGTACTGATTTTGAATGGATAAACAAGGCGGTAAAAAAGAAGGATGTAGTTAAATTAATTTTTAGACTATATAAAACCTTTGGGGCTAAAAAAACTGTTGAATCTTTAGATAAAATAAAGAATTTAGGATTTAAAAATGCAACATTGGCAGGAATTTCTCTTAGTGTTGATAATTTAATTATACCGCAAAATAAAAATGAAATCGTAAAAAAAGCTGTAAAAGAAGTAGAAAAGGCTGAAGTACTCTATAGAGATGGTGCAATTACAAATGGAGAACGTTATAGTAAAGTTATCCAAGTTTGGGCTAGAGCTACGGAAAATGTTGCTAATGAAATGATTTCTACATTAGAAGCTCTTGACAATAAGGCATCAAATGGCAAAATTCCTTTTAATCCTCTTTTTATGATGTTAGATTCAGGTGCTAGAGGATCTAGACAGCAAATTAGACAGTTGGCAGGAATGAGAGGATTGATGGCAAAACCTTCTGGTGAAGTTATGGAAACTCCTGTTATAGCTAACTTTAAGGAAGGTTTGAATGTTTTTGAATATTTTGTATCGACTCACGGTGCAAGAAAAGGTTTGGCTGATACGGCATTAAAGACTGCTGATGCTGGATATTTAACAAGAAGATTAATAGATGTTTCACAAGATGTCGTTATTACGCAAAATGATTGTAATGCTTTGGGTTATATTACCTTAACTGACTTAAAAGAGTCAGGAGAAGTTATAGAGCCCTTAGAGGATAGAGTTTTAGGTAGAGTGGCGGCTGAAGATGTAATAGGGCCTGTTAGCGGTGAATTAATAGTTAAGCAAGGCCAATTAATTAACAGTCAGTTGGTTGATAAAATAAAAGAATCTGCAGTTACAAACGTTTCTGTTAGATCTGTAATGACATGTCAATCCAAGCATGGTGTATGTGCGCAATGTTATGGTATGGATTTATCAACATTAGAACTGGTAGATGTTGGCTCAGCAGTTGGAATTGTTGCAGCTCAATCTATTGGTGAACCTGGAACACAGTTAACTTTAAGAACATTCCATATTGGTGGTACCGCTAGTGGTCTTGTAGAAAAAGATTTTAATATTTCAAAATTTGCGGGAACTATACGTTATAAAAACGTGAACGTTGTTAAAAATCGCGATAATAATTTTGTTGTAGTAAATAGAAAAGCTAGAGTTGCTATTATTGCAGATGATGGTAGAGAACTAGAAGAATATGAATTAAACTATGGTACTTTACTTTTTGTTGAAGATGGGGCAAAAGTTGTTGTTGGTCAAAAAATTTCTGAATCTAAACCTGAAAAAGTAATTTTGACAGAAAAAACTGGAAAAATTAAATTTATTGATTTGATTGAGAATGTCACTTATCAAGTCAAATATAATGAAGAAACTGGCCAATCCAACAAGGCGGTACTTGAAAGGAAAGATGAAAAGCGTCAACCTTATTTTATAGTTGAAGATGAAAATAATGAAGAAATAGCGAGATATTATTTGCCAACTGGTGCTTCTTTATTAGTTGAAGATGGTCAAAAAATTGTAGCAGGCGATGTTCTTGCAAGGTTGCCAAGAGAAGAAAAAAAGACCCGAGATATAACAGGTGGTTTACCAAGAATTGCAGAATTATTTGAAGCTCGTATACCCAAAGACATTGCTGTTGTGGCAGAAGTTGATGGTAAAGTACAATTTGGAGGACTACATAAAGGTCAACGTCGTATAACAGTTACATCTGATGAAGGCGAGGTTTTTGAATACAATGTTCCTCGTAGCAAGCATTTAAATATTGAAGATGGTGACATTGTAAAGGCTGGCGATTTGTTAACATCTGGTGATCCTAATGGACATGATATATTAAGAATTCTTGGGCCAGATGAAGTTCAGAGATACCTTGTAAAAGAAGTTCAAGAAATTTATAGATTGCAAGGTGTAGAAATAAATGATAAACATATAGAATTGATAGTAAGACAGATGCTTAGAAAAGTTCAAATTATCGATGCTGGAGATACAAATTTTTCAGTTGGTGATAAAGTTGATAAGATTCATGTTCAGACTGTCAATAGATTATTAGCAAAAGAAGGTAAAAAAATTGCTATAGCAAAACCAGTTTTAATGGGTATTACAAAGGCGTCTCTAGGAACAGAAAGCTTTTTGTCAGCAGCATCTTTCCAGGAAACTACAAAGATTTTGACTGAAGCTGCAATTGTAGGCCAAGTAGATTGTCTTTACGGCTTGAAAGAAAATGTTCAAATTGGTAGACTTATTCCTGCTGGTACAGGAATTGCTTCTTTTAGATTAAAACATATAGGCGAGGATGTCTCAGATTTTGAACATAAGGCCCGAGCTGAAGAGAATTTGGAAGCTGGTTTAGAAAAAATATCATTGAAATAATTTAATTAGGCGCGTAGCTCAGTTGGTAGAGCATTGCTTTGACGTAGCAAGGGTCAGCGGTTCGAGTCCGCTCGTGCCTACCATTTTTAATTGATGTTTAATTTTTATTAATTATTTGATTTGGAGTTTTTTTGAAATGTTAGATAAAGAAATTAAAAGCGAAATTATAAAAAAATATTCCGAAAATGAGAATGATACAGGTTCAAGTGGAGTACAGATAGGTTTATTATCAAAAAGAATTGAAACAATATCTGGACATTTAAAACTTTTTCCTAAAGATAAACATTCTGAATTAGGGCTTGTTAAGCTTGTTGGCAAAAGACGTTCTCTTTTAAATTATTTGCAAAGAAAAGACAAAGCAAGATTTGATTTTATGCAAAAAGAGATTAAAAGAAAATAAATAAAAATAATAAATAATTTAAGAAATTAAAAAAGGCTCCTTTTTTAGGGGCTTTTTTTAGATAGGTGTATATATGCAAAAAAAATTTAAATTTTCCTTATTAGGCTTAGAGCTAGAAATTGGAAAATATGCTAATCAAGCTGAGGGGTCGGCCTGGCTTAAACAGGGAGATAATATTGTTTTGTCTACTGTTACCAGTAAAGAATCTAAAAGTTTTATGGGCTTTCTGCCTTTAACTGTTGAATACAGAGAGAAAACTTCTGCTGCAGGCAAAATTCCAGGTGGTTATATCAAAAGAGAAGGTAAATTGTCTGATAAAGAAGTTTTAACGTCTAGATTAATAGATAGACCCATAAGGCCTCTTTTCCCTACATATTATTTTAATGAGATTCAAGTATTGTCTTCAGTTTATTCTGCAGATGGTAAATTCCCTACAGATATTTTATCTTTATTGGCCAGTTCAATAGCTTTGACTATATCGCCCATTCCTTTTTTAGGGCCAATTGGGGCTGTTCAGGTTAGCCAAATAGATGGTGAATGGAAATTTAATGTTGGTTATCCTGAAATTAACGAAGCCAAGGCTCAATTAATTATAGCTGGAACAAAAGATGGCATCTGTATGGTTGAAGGTTTTGCGAACAACATGTTGGAATCTGAGTTAGTTGAATTATTTTTCAAGGCTCATGAGCAAATTAAATTGCAAATTGATTGGCAGTTGGAAATTCAACGAGAGCTAAATGTTAAAAAAGATGAAAAAATTCAATTTTTGGATTGGCAAGTTTGGCAGGAAAAAGTTAAGAGTGCATTGCCAAATAATTTTGCTCAAGAATTTTTTGTATTAGAGAAATCGAAGCGTGCAGCTGTCACGGAAAGATTAACTTCTAATTTAATAGAAACTTTTGATAAAGAAATTAAAGACGAAGTTATTAGTGAATCTATATTGCAATTTATTTTTGATTTAATTCTTAAAAAAGAATTGGCTGATCAAATTTCTAAAAATGGTTATAGAATGGATATGCGTAAATTTGATGAAATTCGTCCTATAACAACAGAAGTTTCAATTTTACCATGCGTGCACGGTTCAAGTGTTTTTACTCGAGGAGAAACTCAAGCTTTGGCAAGTTTAACTCTTGGAACTGCTCAAGATGCACAAAGGGTAGAAACTTTAATTGGACCGGAACAAGAAAAAAGCTTTATGTTGCATTATAATATGCCACCTTTTGCGACTGGAGAAGTTAAACCTATGCGTGGGGTTGGGCGTAGAGAAATTGGTCACGGATATTTGGCAGAAACTTCTTTTAAAAACGTTTTACCAGATCGTGAAAAATTTCCATATACTATTAGATCTGTTGTAGATGTTTTAGAATCAAATGGTTCTTCTTCTATGGCTACAGTTTGTTCTACCACTATGGCTTTAATGGATGCGGGAGTTCCTATAGCAGACATGGTTAGCGGAATTGCTATGGGATTAATGAAGGATTCTTCTGGTAACTTTCATGTATTAAGTGATATTTTGGGTGCCGAAGATGCTTTTGGTTTGATGGATTTTAAATTAACGGGAACAAAAACCGGCATAATGGCCGTTCAAATGGACATAAAAGATAAAGCTGGTCTTACTAAAGAAATTTTAAGTAAAGCTCTAGAACAGGCAAAAAAAGGGCGTTTACATATTTTGGAAGAAATGCGTAAAGTTATGACAGAATCTCGTAAAAAATTATCTGATCTTGTTCCACGTGTTTCTACTCTTAAGATTTCTACAGATAAAATTGGTGCTATAATTGGACCTTCTGGAAAAACTATTAAAGAAATTATTGCACAAACAAATACTCAAATTGATATTGATGATAGTGGCAAAGTTGTTATTTATGCAAAAAATTCAGAAGATGCGAATAAAGCCAGTGCTTGGGTAAATATATTGGCGGGTGAAATTGAGATAGGCGCTGAGTTTGAAGGGGTTATCAGACGCTTTGTAGAGTTTGGTATTTTTGTAGAACTTGTGCCCGGAAAAGATGGACTTGTTCATATTTCTAAAATAGATAAGAATAAACAGAGAGATTTGACAAAAAAATATAAAATTGGTGATAAGTTAAAAGTTAAAGTTGTTGATTATGATAAAGATACAGGAAGAATTTATTTAATTGCTCCTGATCTTGCCTGATGCAAGGCAATAATTGTAAATATTAAGAAATAATTATGAATCTTGAAAAAGAAGTTTTTCAAAAAGAAAATCAAAGAGAAGATGGTAGGACGAATGATCGAATTCGTCCTATTTTTGTCAAATATGATTATGTTGGTTATGCGAGCGCTTCTATTTTGTTTTGTATGGGAAAAACGAAAGTGTTGGTTTCTGTTACTTTACAAGATGGATTACCTCCCTTTTTAAGAGGTCAAAAAGTTGGTTGGCTGAATGCAGAATATGCCATGTTGCCTTGTGCTACAAAAAAAAGATCAAATAGAGAGTCTAATCAACAATTTAAAAACCCTAGAAGTGTAGAAATTTCGCGTCTTATTGGTCGCAGCTTTAGATCTGTCATAGATTTATCTTTAATTCCAGAAAAAACTATTATCATAGACTGTGATGTATTACAAGCTGATGGTGGCACACGTGTTGCAAGTATTACGGCTGCAAATTTAGCGTTAAATTTGGCACAAAAACGATGGATAAGATCTGGTATTATAGAAAAAAATATTTTAAAAGAGCAAGTGGGAGCCATATCTCTGGGCTTTGTTAAAAATAATTTATTATTAGATTTAACCTTTAATGAAGATAGTCAAGCTGAATCTGACTTTAATTTTGTCCTCACTAAATCTGGTAAGATAATAGAGATTCAGGGTACAGCAGAAAAAAAAGTTTTAAGTTGGGAACAATTTGATAATCTTAAAACTTTGGCTTTAAGCGGGATAAATCAGCTTTTTGAAACTTTTGAAAAACTTGAAAAAGAGAGAAAAGATAAAAATTTTTCAAATAAAATTTTAGATAATAAATTTCAAAAACCTGCAAAATTGCCTATGTTCAGTTTAGCTAATAGATTAGGCAAATAAAAATAATTTTCATGCTAAAATTTTATTTAAAATATATTTTTTTATTTATAATCTTATTATTTTTTAATTCTTGTGCATATAAACAAAATTCGTACAATAATATTTCAAAAAATGCTTCAGGTTTGCTTTTTATTAAAATGCCGGAAAATTCTTTAACCTTTGAGCATTTATCGCCAATAGTATATGAGTCTATTCATAGTTATTTTAATAGTATTGGCTATAAATTATCTGATAATAAAAATAATAGTTTTCTTTTAGATATAAAAATTAAGAAATTAACACCTGTTCATAAATTTATTTCACCCGATCTTTTGCTTTATAATCAAAATATTGAACTTGAACTTGAATGTTTACTTTTTAATTCTCAAGATAAACTTTTAGCAAAAAAAGTTTTTTATTTTTTTGCTTTATTAAGTAAACCAAAAGATCCTATATTAAATACAGGATTTTTAGATTATGAATATAAACAGTTAATGCGTCGTTCTGTGCCGAAAATTGAACAGTATTTTAGAAAATATTTTTTAGATAAAAAGTAATTATGACACTTATAGAATTTTTGCAAAAAATAAAAAAAGAAGATTTTTTTTTAGATAAAAAAATTTTATGTTTTAAGGGTTTTACTTACCCTAATATTTTTTTCAATAAGTTAATAAACTTCATACAAAACAAAAAAATTATTTCCACAGATTTTAAAAACTTAATATTAAAAAATTTAGAAAGAAAAGAAGTTTATAGCAGTTTACAGCAGAGTTTTTTGGGACAACAAACTTTTTATTGGCTTTCAGAATTTGAGTTTGATTTAAAGAATAAAAAAGATTTAGAATTATTAGATTTTTTCACTAATTATAAAGGACCCAATTTAGCAGCGTTTTTTTTGCGCGAAGAAAATATTACAACAAAAACTAATTTTTTACTAAAAAAACTTACTCTAATAGAAATTCAAGAAAAATATGACAAAAATTTTTTATATCAAATTTTACAATTTTTTGAATTAGAGTTTAATATTAAAAAACTTAATTTTATAGATAAAGTAATAAAACAATCAAATAATTTATCTTTAGATTCTTTTTGTTTTTTAATTTTATATCTTGATCTTATAAATACTAAAGACTTAGAGCAAGCATATGACTATTTGATAAAAATTATTGCCCAAGTGCAGCCTTCTTTGTACCTACTTTCCGATTATTTTTTTACACGTAACTCAAAAGGCTTTTTTTCTGTTTGGGAAAAAATTTATCAAGATTATTCTGAAATGTTTTGGATTGCATTTTGGTCTGAGCAAATATGGAAAGCTTATTATGTTATCAAATTTTTGAAACAAAATAATTTTGTTTTGGCCAAAGCTGTGAGTTATAGATTGCCTTTTAATTTTATTAAAAAAGATTGGAAAAAATTTTCTTTAGAAGAATTGCAAAACCTACACCAATTAATATATAACATTGATTTTGCAGTTAAAAATGGATCAACATTTTGTTTATTCGATTTATTTTATTTTAACCATTTTTATAAAACATAAATAACAATTTTGAAATTTTTATGTAGCTAGTACAAACGGGAGTAAATTTATTATGTCGCTTTCTTTGGAAGAATTTTTAAAAACAGATCTTAAAAAAATTATAAAAAGTTTTGGAAAAAATGAAAATGGTAATGTTTATTCCTTAGTTGTACAAGAAGTAGAAAAAACGGTGATTAGTTTAGTTTTAACCGAGACTAATCATAATTATTTGCATGCTTCCAAAATATTGGGTATTAGCAGAAGCACTTTGTATCGAAAAATAAAATCTTTGGGCATATAAAAAATTAGGCAAAGCGTAAATTTTATGCTTTGCCTATACGATTTAGTTAAAAGCTATTTATATCTGATTAATATTTTCAGCGGCTTGTTTTAACATCAATTTTTTATAAACATCATTTAAAAAACCAGCAGTTACATCAGAAAAGTTTGAGATGTTAGTATCTGTATCATCTTGTTCAAACATTTTAGCAAAAACAGATGGTTTTGCGGGTTTAATAAATTTAATTTCAGTTGTTATATTTGCCAATTCTTTGATTTTATCTATTGCTTCTTGTTGAGAGCCAATTTGATCTATAAGCTTTAATTTGATTGCTTGAGTTCCGGTGAACACTCTACCATTTGCCCAAACATCTTGTTGCTTTAAATCTAAACTTCTGCTTTGAGCGACGTCTTTTGTAAATTGTTCATAATTTTCATTAGAAAGATTTTGTAAATAACTTAATTCTTCTGGCGTTAAATCTTTTAATGGACTTCCTGCTGTTTTGAATTTACCACTTTGAACATAACTAAATTTTATGTTCCAATTATCAAGCAAACCTTTTACATTTGGCAATTGCATCAAAACTCCAACGCTGCCAACCAAAGATGATGGATTTGCAATAATGTGATTACTTGCGCAAGCAATATAATAACCGCCGGATGCTCCAACATTTTCTATTAATGTTACAATTGGTTTTTTTTCTTTAAACTTTTTTAATTCATTAAATATTGCTTGACTACTTCCAGGAACTCCTCCTGGTGATTCCATTTTTATAAGAAGAGCTTTAATATTAGGATCTTTTAAAAATTCATGAATTTTTTTTACATAAAAAGTAGAATCTTCAATTAAACCTTTGATATTTAAATAAGCAACATTTGTTTTAGGAATTAATGCGTCCTTTATTTGATTTTTTACGTTTATTATAATAGCGGGTGCAAACTGTAAAAAGATTAGCAATATAAAAATATTTTTTAGTATAGAAAAAAAGTTGGTACCATTTATTTTTTTTTTATTAGTATTATTATTTTCCATTTATTTACTTTCTAGCGTTAAATAAAAAATTATAAAAAGAATTAAAATTTTTTTATTGATTTACCTGGATTGATTTCTTTAAAGAATCTTTTTTTTGCTCCACAATTTGGACATTTCCATGCATTATCAATTTCATCACTATCTATAGTGTTTCCAATATCTTCGAATTTTATTGGATTTCTCTCTACATCTTTTGCTGCCGTTTCATTGTCGTAAATAAAACCACAAAT
>JAIPGX010000029.1 GCA_021735465.1 Candidatus Babeliales bacterium
CAATAAACACATTAAAGATCAAGTAATTTTAAACAGATTAGCTTATAAAATAGCTCAACCATTCGAGAAAACAAAAAATAATATTGCCATCAACAATGTTTATTCTTTAGGCTTTTTTAGACAAATAATATTAGAAAAAGAAATAACATCTGATAATAAAATAAATCTTTTTATAACAGTTGAAGAAAAAAAATTATTAGAAAACTTAGAATTTACAGGCAACAAAGCAATACGTACAAAAAAAATAAAAGAAGATTTGAAATTGGAAAAATTACCAACTATAGATGAAGAAGGTTTACAAAAAATCTGTAATGGTATTAAAAAAATATATTCTGAAGAAAATTATCATAATACAAAAATAACAACAGAAGTTATTCCCAACAAAGAAAATCCTGAAAAAGCCAAAGCCCTTTTTACAATTCAAGATGGTCCTAAATCTAAAATCAAACGCGTATTTTTTAAAGGTAACGACCATATTGAATCAAGAAAATTATCAGAAATAATCTCATCAAGAGAAAACTGGATTTTAAGTTTTCTTGATAGCGCAGGACAATACAATCCTGATGACTTAGAAATGGACAAACATAGAATAGAATACTTTTATAAAGATCACGGTTATATAATGGCAACGGTTGCAGATGCTGAAGTTGAATTTTCTAAAGATCAAACCGATATACTTATTACTTTTCACATCAAAGAAGGTGATCTTTTTACTATTAAAAAAATAAATATTTCAAGTGATGAAGAATTTAAAGAACAAGAATTATTAAAAAATATAACACTAGAAGAAGATAAACCATATTCTCAATCAAAGCTTATAGAAACTATTAACAATTTAAAAAGTCTTTATGGCCAAAAAGGTTATATTTACGCTGACATTTATCCTCAAATAAAACCTGATGAACAAACAAACCAGGTTGAAATTGATTTTTATGCAGAGAAGGGCAAAAAATTGCGCGTGAACAGAATAAATGTAACAGGAAATATTGTAACAAGAGACAATGTAATAAGAAGACAAATTGATTTAAAAGAAGGCGAAATAATAACTTCCAAAAAATTAAATGAATCAAAAAGCAATGTTGAATATTTAAGCTTTTTTGAAAGAGATGGCGTCAATTGGAAAATACATAGATTAACTGATGACACAGCTGATCTTGAAATGAACGTTAAAGAATCAAAAACAGGAAGCTTACAAGTTGGCATCAATTATGGAAGTGATCCACAAAACCCTCGTCCATCCCTAAAGGGTAATATAAATTTAGAAAAGAAAAATTTATTTGGTTACGGCTGGGATACCGGCTTTATGATTCAAGCCAATAGACATAGTTTACAAAAATTACAAGCACACTTTTTTGATCCAAGTATTTTTGATTCTACGGTTTCTGGAAATATTAATTTTTATAGAAGATGGGCTGAATATGAACAATGGTCAAATGTTAATGCAACTCCAAAAGAAATTTCAACCGGTGGAAATATAGCGTTTGGATTTCAACTTCCAGCAATAGACAAAAAATTACAATTACTTTTAGAATTTGGAGTTGAAGATATCAGTTTTAAAAGAAAAATATATGCAACAACTCAGCAACAAATATTACAACCAATTATAGATAGGACATTTCAGGAAGGCACACTCAGTTATCTTGGTTTAGATTTAGTAAAAGATACAAGAAACCACCAAATTTACCCGAACAAAGGGTATAAATTGATGTTTAATACCAAGACAGCATTTCCATTTATTAATCAACAATACAGCTTTTTTAAAACAGAATTAGATGCAAGCTGGTACAATGCATTAATTGGAGAAGATAGTCTTGTCCTAGTTTTACATGGAAAAACAGGAGCAGTAACATCTTTAGGCGGAACAATCAAGAAAAATGATCAGAAAAAAATTATTCCATATAAAGAGTTATTTCATATGGGCGGACAAAATACAGTTAGAGGTTTTGTTTGGGGAAGTATCGGACCTGCATGGATTACCGGCGATCCATTGGGAGCAAAATATGCTGTTCAATTTAATGCAGAATTAGTATTCCCTCTTATACCAGATTATTCAATGAAAGGACACTTCTTTTATGATGCTGGTGCAGGATGGGATACGCCAAAATATACAGGATCAGAAAAACAATATCTTAAACGAGATAAATTTGATTTAAGACATTCTGTTGGATTTGGATTAAATCTTACAAAACCAATGCCTGCAAAGATTGATTGGGGTTACAAATTGGATAGAAAGAAGAGTGCTGGAGAATCGCCTTCTGAGTTCCATTTAAGTATGAATTATGCCTGGTAAAAATTTAATAAAATTTTTACTAAAAATATTTTAATTTTTTTAAGTAAAATAAAAAAAATTAATAAAAAAATTATGCTTGCTTTTTATGAAATATTATTTAATATTTTCAACTTCATACAATAAAATACGATTAACAATTTTAAAAGACAGTTTAATAATAGAAGGTATCATGAGCATGAAAAGAAATTTTATTTTTTTTACAATGACAGCATTTTTTATTACATCTTTTTTTAATACAGTTCAAATAAAATCACATAATCAATATTGCCTTGATCAGCAAAACTTAAAAGAAGTTCAAACTTTTTCATTAAAACAAAAACAAATAAAAAAATTAAAAAAACAAATAAAATTACTAACTAAAAAAATCGATTGTTTAAACTTAAAAATAGAAGAACAAAAAGAAGTTTTAAATTTACATGAAATTGTAACTGATAAAAAAATCTCTATTCAAGAAAAACAAAATTTTTTTTCTAAATTTAACTGGAAAAAATTTTTTACAATAGTTACATCTATAAATGCAAAAAAAGCTGCTTTATTAATAATAGCTCTTGGAGTAGCAACTGGCATTATAAATTTACCCCAGATTATAAAACAAGTTGCCTATTTTATTGGTAAATGGACATTAATAGGCCTCTGGAAAATATTTGAATTAACATGCAAAACTGTTTGGGGGATACCAATAGCTATATATAATCAATTCAAAGAAGCCTTAGACGTAAATATTCTAGATTATAGAGAAAACGTAGATTTCCTTGATTATGATAAGGGTACATATAACTGGCTTGTAAATGGCTATGAAAAAATAGAAACTGAAACTGGAGATATCATTAAAAATTTTGAAAAACCCGGCATAGAAGCTATGGTAAATTGGCAGTATGGTATATAAAATAAAAATATTTTTAATTTTTACAATTTATTTTTTTGCTAACAATCTAAAAGCAAACATTGATCCGCTTTCTAAAATAACAATAACAAGCAATAAGGCTACTTGTTGCAAAGATAAAAATGATGCATCTAATTTTATTTTCAAATATATAGAAAACGTAAATATAACTTTTGCAGATAATAGCAAAATAAAAAGCAAAGAATTAGAAATAGTTATTGATTACAAATCAACTAAAGATAAAGATAAGTTAGATAAAAATAAAAAAGTAGTTAAAGACAAGCAAAACACAAAAATAAGCAATTCAAAAAAACAATCTCAGATAAAAAAAATTATATTTAATCAGGGAATTAATCTTGTAAGCAAAAACAAAATAGTAGATGCAGATACAGCTGAAATTTATCCTGAATCAAAAATTTGTAAATTATTTGGTAATGTAAAAATAGAACAAAAAAAAGAGACTCCTAAAGATTTACCAATTATCACAAATTGCAAACAAGCCCTTTTGAATTTACAAACAGAAGAATTAGTTTTACAAGGCAACGAAGATAATCCAGTAAGCACAATATTGCAAATTGAAGGCAAACAAGGTCTACTTAAAAAACCTAAAATAAAGCCCGCCGTGGCCAAAACTAAAAAACCTAAATCTAAATCTATGACCGAGCAGACAAAAAACTGAAATAATATTATATGAATAAAATTAAAGTTTTACCTGCTCAAGAAGCTCTAAAAATTGCTGCAGGTGAAGTAGTAGAACGTCCAGCAAGCGTAGTAAAAGAAATTATTGAAAATTCAATTGATGCAGAAGCAACTCAAATTTCACTTTTTATAAATAATGCCGGCAAAGATTTAATTCGCATTGTAGATAACGGTTGTGGAATGTCAGAGGCTGATGCTAAATTGTGTTTTGCAATTCATTCAACAAGCAAAATTTTTTCTTTAAATGATATTGAAAATATTCAATCTTTTGGATTTAGGGGCGAGGCTCTTGCAAGTATCAGCTCAATAAGCAAAGTTACACTTGTGACTAAAGAAGAAAATGATAATAGTAATCTAGGCATAAAATTAGAATATATAGATGGCAAAATACATAAGCAAGAAGAAGTATCTTGTCCAGTTGGCACTGAAATTATAATCAAAGATCTTTTCTACAATACTCCTGTTAGAAAAAAATTTTTAAAACGTGATGAAACAGAATGGAACCAAATTTTAAATATATTTCATGCGTTTTGTCTAAGTAACTTATCAATACATTTTAAATTGTATCATGATGATAAGCTAATTTTAAATGCACCAAGCGTACAAAATGTAAAAGAAAGAACTAGTCAAATTTGGGGACATAATTTTGCACAAAATTTAATAGAGTTAACAATTAATAAAGATCCAAAAATAAAAATTTATGGCTATATCTCAACTCATAATTTTTGGAGATATAATCGTAATTATGTATTTTGTTTTGTAAATAATAGATTTATAAAAAATAAAGAATTAAGTTCTGCCTTAATAAAAGGTTACTTGAACGTTTTGCCTCCTGCAAGATTTCCTGCTGCTTTTTTGTTCTTAGAATTAGAAAATAATTTGGTCGATATAAATGTTCATCCGAGAAAAGAAGAAGTTAAATTTGTAAAACCAGCTACAGTCGAATTAATGTTACAAAGATCGGTAACACAAACCCTTGAAAATAATTTAAGTAAGCAATTAGAAAATAGTAGGCAAAATAATATACAAAACAAAACTCAAGAATATGCAAACGCAAAAATAAGCACCGATCCAATATTTTTTGAACAAAATACTCAAGCCAAAAATATAAGTACAGAGACTACAGAATTTTTACCTAATTTTTTTACAAAAAATAATTTTAATCAAAATAATTTGAACACAAATATACAAAAAGTATTAGATCAAAAAGAAATAGCGCCTGCATATTTAAATCAAGAAAATTTAAATAATATAAATAAAGATATAAGTATTTACTCAAATAATAGTATAAACACACAGGCTCAAGAAAATTTTAAAATAATTGGCCAACTATTTAAAACTTATATCTTAATAGAAAAAGAAAATAATTTTATTCTAATAGATCAGCACGCAGCTCATGAAAGAATTTTATACGAAAAATATTTAAAAAATTTCGAACAAAAAGTGGGAATAAAATTATTATTTCCAGAGATAATAAATCTATCAGACGACAAATTAGAAATAATATTACAAGAAAAAGAATTTTTTAAAAAACAAGGCATAGAATTGGAACTCTTTGGTCAAAACCAAATAGCAATTAAAACTTCACCACCTAAATTACAAGGCAATTCAATAAAAGAAATTATCTTCGAAGCTATAGCTTTTATTGAAGAAAATGAAAAATTAGACCAAGATACTTTTCGCAAAAAATTTAATGAACACGTGCATTCGCATTTGGCATGCAAAATGGCCATAAAAGCGGGGGATCTATTAACTTTTCAACAAATGTATCAATTAATTCAAGATCTGCAAAAAGTTAATAACAGATTTATTTGCGTTCACGGCCGACCAACAACTTGGTCTATTAATGAGTTAGAAATTGAGAAAAAGTTTCAGCGTAAGTAACAAAATTATAAATTACTCAATATTATAGTTTTGAGCTATGCCCTGCGCAGCTTCACTTAATTCAATATTCTCCAATACGTCTTTTATTATATTTTCTATATCTCTCAAACTAATATAAAAATTTCCATCAATTTTTAAGTTTTCACAATTATTATATTTTATAAGTAAATTACTTTTTAATTGCTCAAAAAAATTTAATTTAAAATCTTCATCAGAACTATTTAATAAATTATTTAACTTACTATTTAAATAAGAAGAAGAATTCGTAAAGATAATAATATTTTTGGCTAAAGTAATATGCGCAGCTTCTTTTGTATTAACTCTGATAACCAGACTATTTTGAGATACTAAGCTGTTAGATGGCGTAACAGAATTGATAAATAAACAAAGAATAAATAAAAAAATTGTACCAAATTTAAGCATTATAAAACCCTCTATAATTAATACGAATTAGATAAATTGAACTTCAGATAGAAAGAAAATTCTATACGATTTCTTTTTTTTGTAAATACTGTTTTTTAAAAAAAATATCTTTTTGAATTTTTATTTAAAAAATTAAAATTTTTTTTTAGTTTTTTTAAAAACATATACTTATTCAACAGTAACTGATTTTGCCAAATTTCTTGGCTTATCTATTGGACGCCCAAGTTCTTTGGTTATTTGATAAATAAAAAATTGCATCAATCCTGTCATTGCCAATGGAGCTAACAACGGTTTTACTCTTGGAATTATAAAAGAACAATCAGAAAGTTTTATTAATTCATTCTGTCCTTCAAAGGCAAAAGATACAAGATGTCCATTTCTAGCTTTTACTTCTTGAGCATTCGCTACTAATTTTTGATAAATTAAATCATCAAGAACAGAGAACATAATAATAGGTGTCCGTTTGTCTATAAGAGCAATTGGCCCATGTTTTAACTCACCAGCAGGATAACATTGAGCAAAAATATAAGAAATTTCTTTTAATTTTAATGCAGCTTCCATTGCAAATGGATAACTAATATGCCTTCCTAAAAAAATAAATCTTTCAAATTTTGCATAAAATTTTGCCAAAGTTTGAGAAATTTCCCATTTATATGTCTCTATAGATGATTCTAAAACTTCTGCCGTTACAAGCAAATCGTCTTCCGCTACTCGCATCTGATCAAGGGAAATTAACCCCCTAAAAAGAGCAATTCTATGTGCAAGCCAATATAATATAGATATTTGGCATGAAAAAGCCTTTGTAGACGCAACTGAAATCTCTGGGCCAGCCTGCATAGGTAAAAAACCACCCGCTTCTCTTACCATGGTACTAGAAACAACATTTGTCACAACAATTGTTGGCAAATTATAAGAATTTACAAGTCTTAAAGCCTCTAAAGTATCAGCCGTTTCTCCTGATTGAGAAATAAAAATAAAGACAGTGTCAACTTTGGGAAAAAAAGGCATATACCTAAATTCTGAAGATAAAAAAACATGAACAGGAATCTTACAAATGGTTTCTATAAAAAATTGAATAATCCTGCAGGCATGCCAAGATGTTCCCGCAGCTATAAGATTAATTTGTTTTAAATTTTTTAACTGTTCAATTTCTAAACCAAGCTGCTGCCAAATTTCTTCGCTATATTCAATAGAATCAATATTACTTTTACATTCTTTTCTTTTATTATTTGGGTCAAAAATATGTTTTAGACAAACATCTTTGCTTCCAATAAACCTACAAAAAGAAATGGTATTATCAATAGCCTTTTTCTGTTCATATATCTCTTTAAGCATATAATGCTCAAAGCCTTGCTTATCTGTGTTTGCAAATTTGAAATCTACATCTTGTATTTTGATTGGTACAGAATTTCCTGCAAAATCATAACATTGAACAGAATCTTTATTAATAATTGCAAAAGAATTATCTGGAATAAAAAAAACTTTATTTGTTTTATCCCAAAAGGCTAAAACATCAGAAGCTATAAAATTTTCGCCTTCCCCTATACCTATAACTAAAGGAGATCTTCTACGAACAGCAATAAGCTGATCCGGATAATCTTCCATCAATAACGCAAGTGCATAAGCGCCAGCAGCCTGACTAACAAGATCAAGAACAGCATTTTTTAATGTATGGTGTATTTTAAGCAAAGAACCAAACAAATGTGCTATAACTTCAGTATCGGTAGTAGAATAAAAATCATGTCCTGAATTAATTAATTTTTCACGCAACTCTTCATGACTTTCGATGATCCCATTATGAACTATTGATACAGATTTACTGCAATTAAAATGAGGATGAGCATTCTCTTGATTAGCAATACCATGCGTAGCCCAACGAGTATGGCCTATTCCAACATGACCATCAATTAAGGCTTTATTAACAGATTCTTTTAATGCTGAAACAAGTCCAACCGTCTTTACATAACTAAAACGTTTATGCTCACTATTAATACAAGCAAATCCAGCAGAATCATAGCCTCGGTATTCTAATCTGGTTAGTCCCTCTAATATAAAATCTTTGCAATGCCCCTTACCAACATAAGCAACAATTCCACACATTAGAAAAAGCCCCTTAACTACTCTCTTTTAAAAAATATTTTTTAAAAAATACAATGAATAATAAAAAAATGAAAATTAACGCTTAACGAACTGGAATCTACGTCTTGCAGCTTTACGACCGTATTTTTTACGTTCTTTAACTCTTGAGTCTACAGTCAAAAAATCATATTTTTTAAATGCAGATTTTAAAGTTTCATCATAATTCACTAAAGCACGACTAATACCAAGTTTAACTGCACCAGCTTGACCAACAAGCCCACCACCGTGAACATTAACTTGAATATCAAAATCTTTCGCTAAGCCAGAAATTTTGCAAGGGGAGACTACCGTGTCTTTTGTGACCTTGGTATCAAAGTATTTATTATAATCCCTTCCATTGACAATAATTGAACCATTACCCCTTTTAAGCCATACTCTTGCAACAGCAGATTTTCGACGGCCAACACCATGATTATTTATTGATGTATTAGAAATATCGGAAATATTAGTTGTTTTTTTCATAATCTTTCACTCAAAAAATTAACAATAAAAAGTCAAAAAAATATATAAAACTATTGAAGAAATAGTACAAAATCCTAAACAAATTGTCAAAATTCCCCAAAAAATACATAAATTTTATGGAGCCGGTGATCGGATTTGAACCGACGACCTACTGATTACGAATCAATTGCTCTACCACTGAGCTACACCGGCCTCTAACTTATTTTCTTTCAAAATCTTCTTGGCAAACTATACATCTTGCCGCATATGGAGAATTTTCTAATCTAACATCAGAAATAGATTTACCACAATCAACACATACTCCATACTCACCTTTTTTTAGTCTATTAATGGCATCATCTATTGATTTTAACTCATCTATTTCTGTTTGCTCAAGAGAAGTTTGTAATTTTTCCATAGATAAAGATAATGCCTCATCACCACTATCCAAAACCTGTCCATCTGAATTTTTTTCACTAGACAAATTTAAAAGAGCCTTTACCATTTCAGCTCTTCTTTGTAACAATTTCTTTTCTACCTTTTCTAAGAACTGTTTTCTCTGCTTCACCCTTCACCTTCCTATTTAATCTAAGTTTTTTAAAAAAATTTTTCAAAAGCTTAATGGATTCTACTTCCTTCAAACCTTGCTTAATTATCAAATTTTTTTTATAAAAGTTACAAACTTTAATATTTTTATAACCAAAACCAAATTCATTGCTGCAAGACCCAAAAACTAATCCTTTAATACGGCTCAATTTAATTAAACCAAGGCACATTAAACACGGTTCCAAAGTTACGTAAATCCAGCAATCTTCAAGCCGCCAATCTTTTAATTTTTTGCAAGCTTTTTTTATTGCTATAATCTCAGCATGTCCAGTTTGGCATTTTAACTTTTCTACTTTATTGTAACCACGCCCAATAACCTGACCGTCTTTATTTACAATAACAGCCCCCACAGGAACCTCATTTTTTTTCAATGCAATCTGAGCTTGTCTTAGTGCCTTCTGCATATAAAAAACATCTTTTTTACCATCCATTTTTTAAATACTTTCTTTTTTATATTTAATATTACAGAATATTATACAAAATATTAATCAAAAACAAGACAAATCAAACACAAATTTTATGTAAAAATAGACTTTTGGTATATAATAAAAGAAATATATGGTTATACAACACAGCTTTTTTTATTTTAGGGGAACTCAATGAGTGAAAAAGATATAAAAAAAAATGAACCAATTACTACCAAAGAAGAATATAGTGCCAAATCAATAAAGGTTCTTGAAGGATTGCTGGCAGTCAGAAAAAGACCTGCCATGTACATAGGATCCACAGGAATTGCCGGTTTGCACCATCTTGTTTATGAAGTTGTGGACAATTCTGTAGACGAAGCGTTAGGTGGACACTGTAATAATATTAAAATAGTTCTCCACGCAGATAATTCATGTTCCGTTGAAGATAATGGCCGAGGTATTCCAGTTGATATCCACCCTACAGAAAAAGTTTCTGCAGCTCAAGTTGTTTTAACTAAATTACATGCGGGAGGAAAATTTGAAAAAGAATCTTACAAATATTCTGGCGGACTACATGGAGTTGGTGTCTCAGTTGTTAATGCACTTTCCAGTAAATTTGAAGTAAAAATATATAAAAACGGAAAAGAATACCAACAATCTTATCACAATGGTGGAGAACCTGTAGCACCGCTGAAAGAAGTTGGACCATCAGATAAACGTGGAACATATATAAAATTCTATCCAGATCCTAGTATATTTGAAACCACAGAATTTAATTTTGATACCTTATCTGTTAGAATGCGTGAAATGGCTTTTTTAAATAAGGGCCTTACTATATCGATAAAAGATGAAAAAACTGAAAAAGAACATAAGTTTTTCTATGAAGGCGGCATAGTATCTTTTATAGAACATTTGAATGCTAAAAAAAATCCACTCTTTCCTCAAATTATAGAATCACACAAAGATGATGGCACCTATCTTTTAGATTTTGCATGCCAATATAATGATGGTTATTCAGAACAACTTTTCAGTTTTGTAAACAATATTAGAACAATCGAAGGAGGAACTCACGAAGCTGGTCTTAGATCAGCATTAACAAAAATTTGCAATAAGGTTGGTCAAAAATTAAATATTTTAAAAGACGATCAAAGCCTTTCAAGCGATGATATAAGAGAGGGCTTTGTTGGAGTTTTAAGTATAAAAGTTCCAGAACCACAGTTTGAAGGTCAAACAAAAACCAAGCTAGGCAACAGCGAAGTTAAAGGCATAGTTGATTCTTGGCTTTATTCATTTTTTGACACTTTTTTTGAAGAAAATCCATCTGTAACCAGAAAAATAATACAGAAAGCTTTAATTGCGCAACAAGCAAGAACTGCAGCCAAAAGAGCACGAGATCTTACAAGAAGAAAAACGGCTCTTGAAAGTTCAGTTTTACCCGGAAAATTAGCTGATTGCTCAAGCCCAGAACCGGCAAAATGCGAACTTTATATAGTAGAGGGAGATTCTGCAGGAGGTTCGTCAAAACAAGCCCGAGACAGAAATACGCAAGCTGTTTTGCCATTGCGCGGTAAAATTATAAATGTCGAAAAAGCTCGCTTAGACAAAATGCTTGCAAATAATGAAATAAAAGATCTAATAACAGCAATTGGTGCGGGTATAGGCAATAAAGATTTCAATGTTGAAAAAGTACGATATCACAAAATTATTATCATGACCGATGCTGACGTTGACGGTTCTCACATCAGAATATTGCTTTTAACTTTCTTTTTCAGACATATGCAGCCTTTGATAGAAAAAGGTTATTTATATATAGCCCAACCACCCTTGTATAAAGTTAAAATTGGCAAAACAGAAAAATATTTAAAAAGTGATACAGAATTAAATCAATTTTTGTTTGATTGGGCTCAAGAAAATATTGAATTGAAATCTGGGGAAAAACTTCTAAAAGATACAGAACTTAATGACTTATTAAAAAAGCTTCTTTCATACGAAAAGAATCTAACCTTATCTAGTAATAATCTGGAAATAAGTTTACAACATTGTCACGAATTAATTAAATTCTTAGATCACATAGATTGGAAATTAAATAAATTTGTAATTACAGATATCATAGAAAAATTAAAAATATATTTTCCTGAATATGAAATTTCTGGCACTCGTGAAGAAAGCTTAGAAAGGGAAAATGCTTTAGAAGGTCCGGTACTTAAAAAACCATTTTTAACATTTGTACATGGTAAAAAAAACTGGGAAGTTCCTACAAAATTTTTTGATGCTGAAGAAACAGAAATTTTATTAAATATTTATAAATCTTTAGTATTTTTAGAAAAAGAAGAATGGACAATTGCTTATAAAAATACAGTAATTAAACAATCTGGAACTTTAGCATTATCAAATACAATCTTAAATATAAGTAAATCTTTAATGACGATTCAACGTTATAAAGGTCTTGGTGAAATGAATACA
>JAIPGX010000030.1 GCA_021735465.1 Candidatus Babeliales bacterium
ATAGAAGTATTAAAATCTTTAGAAAATTTAGTTAAAGAATATGTTAAACAAAGCAATACTTTTTGGCAGAGGCTTTCAGTTGCAGGCAAAATTTGGCAAAAGGGTCCGGAATTTTTGACATGGAGATTGTGGCACAATTTTGATCAAGTTTCTTCTTGGAAAAAATTTGAAAATTTAATTATTACAACTTCTGTATTTCCATTTAAATTGGCATATAAATCTATTTTAAAAATAAGTAAATGTATTTTTAATGTTACAAAAAGAGCAACTAGCACAGCTTATGAAAAGGTTGTAAGTAAGAAGATTTTTAAATTAATTATGTTGTATGTTGCGCTTTGTGCAGCAGAGGTTGCTTTTGAATATAAGCATGTTAATGATATAAGGTTCAGTGATATTCAACATTTGGATTTAGAAAAATTAAAGGCATTTTGTGAAAAAATTTATCTAGGTTTTGGTAATGGTTCTAATAATTTGTTTTTAAAGAAAAATTTTGAAAAATTAATAACACGTTTATCTCATCCAAATTTTAAAAATGTTCATGAAGCTTTTGCGCCGTATTTTAAAAAAATTTACAATGCCATTTATGGATTGATTACAGGGCATGAGCCTGTTGGATGCAAAAGTAAGGCTTGTGAACAAATAGAATCTTTAAAATCATGGTTTATTTCGGATACGTCTTTTGTAAAAATAGCCGTGATGTATATGATTTTCAAAGATATGGTTTTGTAGCTAATTTAAGTTATAACTTTTAAAATTGCTTTTATAATCCCTGAAGAAATTTATTTTTTCAGGGATTATTTGCTTTTATATTATTTCTATATAAAATTTTTCCCAAAATTTAAAATATATTTAATAAGGGTTTGTTATCATGGGAAAAATTCAAAAAATTCTTTTTTTAGTTCTATTATTTTTTAGTTCAAATACAATTGTTTTTGCGGATAAAAAAGAATTTCAAGAAAAGAAATTTGAAACTTTTAGAGAAATTATCACAAATTTACCTGAAGGTATTTTTAAATTTTGTATCTTAGAAAAATATAATAATGATCTAAAAACTCTATGCTGTTTGATTCAAGGTTTATTACTATGCCATGAACCTAAATATCAATCTTTTGTTTTTTCAGCATTAGAAAAAATTATTAGTTTTGATAAAGACATTAATCCCAACTCACAAACAACATTTTATGATATTTTAAATGCAGCAACACAATGTCTTTTAGAAAGCAAAAGATCTTTTCAATGGAAGTGCTTTTGGCGATTATGGCCAAGAGAATTTAGTCAAATTTATGATAAAAATTTGTGTTTAAAAAGAGAAAATCATAAATGTTTATTTTGTAATATTTTAAAGATGCGTGAATTATGTGATAAGAAATGCGAAATTCAAAATTCAAATTTTGAATCTTTAAATAGTGTCTTTTTAGAAGCTTTAAGGAAAAAAAGATTTGATTTAGCGCGAATAATTTTATTACATGGATTTAATATAAAAGCAAAATTTGATTTAGGTTATACACTTTTATATTTTATGATGACAGAGAAAAATTTTGAAGCTGTTAAATTTTTATTAAAAAATGGTGCTGTTGAAGAAATAGAACAAAATGATGATAATAAATGTAAAATTAATAGTTTGTTATGTAGCCTGGATAAGCCTGTTTTATATAAATTATTTAAGGGTAAATGCTTATAAAAAAATTCAAATTGAAATATTTTTATATAATTAGTGCGTTTTTACTTAAAAAATGCCATTTTTATTTTTATTAAAAATGTTGTATAATAAAATTACAAAAAGTAAAAAAATATAATTTAATTGTTTTATATTATGGAGGTTTCGGTATGCTTTTTTCTAAAAAAAGATTTTGTATAATTTTTACGATTCTTTGTTTTTCAAAAATGTTTTCAATGCATGAAAATATTAATGAAGTCCAGTTAACTTTTGATGAAAGTGCTGAGATTGTAAAAATAAGAAATTATACTTGCGTAAAATATTTCGAATTATTTAAACAAGTTAGGTCTGATTTATCTGAGAGTATAGATTTAAATAGGGAAGAATATCAGACGTATTTTAATGAAAAATTTGGTGAATCGATTTGTAAAAATATTAATTTGGTTAAAAAAAGTTTTTTAATTGGCGAAAGGGCTTTTAGAAACCAAAAAGAATTATCAGATAAAATTTCTTATGACCTGATTAATGTAAATGCTTTTACAGATTTGGAAATTGATGTAAAAAATAATATTAAAAGAGAATTGAAAGATTTTATTTTTGAACAATTAAAAAATTTAGCGCCATCAGTAGCTCAAAGATTAACGTCTTGTATAACAAAAAATTCTGGAAATTTAATTTGTTCTGCTTATAATTTGCCAGAAAACTTAAAAAATAAAACTCAAAGAACAAAAGATTTAGTTGAACATGGAATTCCAGAATTGCAACAAAGAGCTTTTGAAATAATGATTAATGGTTTAGCTTCAAGATTAAAAAATAGTTTGATTGGCATAGCATCTAATGATATTAGATATAATGATCCATTAAATGATGATTGCTTATATAAATTTTTGAATGATAAAGATGTAAGCAAAAATATTGAAGCAAAATTGAAAAAAATTTTATGTAACTATTTTAGTGAAAAAAATAATATGGATTTTGTTTTATATCAAAAAGATGCTAAAAGTGTTGAATGTGTGGAGTTTCGAAAAAGAGCAAATGCTGCTGAAAAATCTTTTGCTAAAGAGATTTATTCAGACTTATTAAGCTGTATTCAGGTTAGGGATCCATTAAAACTTTTTTTAAAAAATAAAAAAAGTTTAGTTATATCTAATTTTATGACAATTTTTAACGATCAATTGAGAAGTTTAGAAAATGTACCGACAGCTTGGAGAAAAAGAATTGTTGGCACAGGAAAATGGCTTGTTAAATTTGGTCCAATGTTATATTTGGGATTGAAAAAATACCCAATAGCATTTTGGTCTGTTTTGAAAAATGGTGATTATGCTAATGGTTTGTTGTTAGGTGGTTTGGTGACCGTTGGCGAATGTGCTTTGTATAAAATTTGGAGCAAGGGAATTTGTTCCTGGATTTTTAGAGATAAAAAACAAAGCTAAAATTTTTTAAAAAAAATATTTTTAAAATTGCTTTTATAATCCCTGAAGAAATTTATTTTTTCAGGGATTATTTATTTTGTAAAATATCAAATAATAATCAAATTTTTATTACTTTTAATGTCATAAATAAACCTTTATAAGCATGTTTTAATATAGATAATAATTTATTGATTTTAAATTTAATGCTGATACCATTTTTCTTTATTATTTTATTTTCTTTGCGAAAGGAGAGATCTGTAGTTTAAAAAAGGCTGATTAATAGATTTAGAAATTTTTTTTATCTCATAATTATCTCAAACAAAAAGGAGTCATTCGTGATTGTAAAGCGTCTTAGATCAATAATATTTATATTATGTTTTTTGCACTTACTTCTAAAAACGTTCCTATATTAGTTCATAATGTTGATATTATTTTAACTCCTGCGGCAATTGCATATCTTGCTTCGTTGGGTTTTGCTGTAAAGGGTGGAGCTATAGTAGCAGTCGGAACCGCTACTGCTACTACTGCTACGGCAACAGCTGCTACCGCTGGTACAGCAGGTACTTTGGCGACTTTAAGTTTAGGAATAGGAGGTGCAAGCGTTGGAGCTACGGTCGCAGCTGTTGCTGCTCCTGTAGCAATTGTGGGTGGATCAGCTTGTCTTGGTTATTATGCTTGTAAGGGTATATACAGTTATTTTCATCATAAAGAATGTAAACAAAGGGCTAGAAGAGAAGCAAGTGAGCCTAAAAGAACCATTGATGTTGATGAAGTTAGACGTATGGTTGAAAATCAATCTGGTGATTCTAAAAAAATACCAGCCATAATAAAAATTGTTAAAACTCCAGATGGTGGTTCGGGGAATAAAGATGTAACAAATAATGATAAGCCATCGGATGAAAGATCGTCTCGTAGACCAGATAATAGACCAATTATTGATAAACTTCTTGATGGGACAAACAAAGAACCTAAAACTAGAGGAAGATCAAGAATATTTAGCAAGGAAGGAGGGCGGGAAGAAAAAGATAGAGATTTTGATAAAATAGATTTTGTTGAAATCAAAGATATTCCTGAGAAAAAACTTAGAGTTGGGTATCTTCCAAATGGAGATAAAATTGTAAATAGAGATGTAAGCAGAGACAAAAGGCCTACGCTTGAATATCAAAAAAAAGAAAGCGAAGAAAAAATAAAAATTAGATATGATGAAAATAAAGAGGAATTATAATGGAAGAAAAATATATTCTTTGGAATCCTTCTCCAATTATTACTGATGATTATGTAGTTAAAACTATTACTTATGGAACTGATGGAACAATCGTAATATTAGAAAGCAGAATTGATTCTAAAAAAAATTTGATAAGACTTAAGTTTGGGGCAGCAGCAGATTCATATATGGTAAGTGATAAAAATTTTAGGCAAGGGCTTTATAAAAAATTGAAAAATATTTTTTTTGATGAAAAAGATTATTTAAAGTATGGAGGTCGTTTTTTAGTAGAAAATTCAAAATTTATTAAATGGTTGATAGAAATATCTGGATATCTTGAATGTTTTGAATTGAAACATTTTATTTTAATTAATGAGAATGCCGTTTTTGATATAGTTTCTCGTATTGATCCATGTATTGAAGTAATAAAAGTAAATTAAATAGGGTGTTTTATTATGGAAGAAAAATATATTCGCTGGAAACCATCTCCAATTATTACAGATGATTATTTAGTTGAAACCATTATATATAGACCTGAAGAAACAATAGTTATACTAAGTATAATTGAACCTGAAAAAAAATTGATAAAACTTAATTTTAAAGATTCGGTAGTTTTACATAGAGTTTGTGATGAAGGTGTCAGACAAGATCTTTATAAAATTTTGGAAAATACTTTTCATGAAAGAAATCATATAAAATATGGTGGACGTTATTTGGTAGAAAATTCAAAATTAGTTAAATGGTTAGTAAAAGAATCGGGGTGTCTTGATGGCTCTGAATTAAAACATTTTATTTTAATGGGAGATGATGATATTTTTGATGTTGTGTCTCATAGTGATCCGGATATTGAAGTAGTAAAGTAAGTTAAAAATATTTGGAGATACAAAGGCTTGTTTTGAGGTTTAAGAGGTAAAAAGAAAAATTAAAAATTTTTAATTTTTTCTTTTATAAAAGCCAGCGAAACTTGCTGGCTTTCTTTCTTGCTTCGTTAGGTCGCGGGTACAGTAGGTACGTTGGCGACTTATGGAATTGATATGTGGTAAGGTTGTAACAATTGCTTATGGAAAATTATAAAAACATAATTTTTTTTTAAAAAAATATTTTAAAAAGCTTAAAATGGTTGATGATTTAAAAGAATATGATCAAAGGCAATATAATTTAATGCTGCAAAAAATAGATTTTTATGAAAATAAAAAACTTGATTTAAGCATTATTAGTGATTTAGAGTCATTGTTAAGTTTTTTAAATGAAAAAGATGTGATATGGGAAAAAGAAATAATCAATCTTTGCGGTAAGTTAGATTATTACAATCTCAATTTAAATGATGCAAGTTTGGATATAGAAATAAGAAATCAACAACGAAAATATATTGATGAATCAATTAATAGATTAATAGAATTAATTAAACAAAAAATTTTGAAAAAATAAAATTTTTTGGGGAGAGTATTTAATGGTTAAAAATAATTTAAAGGAATATAAAGAACGTAGGGATTTAAAAAAGTCATCAGAACCATCAGGAAAAGAAAAAAAAGAAAAATTAAAACATCCAGTTTTTGTAATTCAAAAACATGATGCAAGCCATTTACACTATGATTTTCGTATAGAAATTGATGGAGTTCTTAAATCTTGGGCCGTTCCCAAAGGACCTTCAACAGATCCAAAAGAAAAAAGGTTAGCAGCTCCTACAGATGATCATCCAATGCAGTATGCAACTTTTGAGGGAATTATCCCTGAGGGAAATTATGGTGCAGGAACGGTAATGGTTTGGGATCTGGGTACTTATGAAAATTTGCGCAAAGAAGATAATAAAGAAATTCCGATGGAAAAATGTTATGATCAAGGAAAAATTGAAATAGATATTAAAGGTGAAAAAATTTATGGTGGCTATGCATTAATTAGAACTGGAATGAAGCAAGATGGTAATAAGGCAAAATGGCTTTTAATAAAAATGAAGGATGATGCGGCTGATGCTCGCCGAAATCCAATATCAACAGAAAATAAATCAGTATTAACCAATCGAACTTTGGAAGAAATAGAAAAAGAATCTAAAGATTAAGCATTAAATTGAACTAAAAATATAAATTAAAAAGGCCAGCAGGTTTGCTGGCCCTCTTTTGTTGGTGTTTTGTTTTTTACTTAGTATAGGTATCTCGTATAAATTTAACCCATAAGCTATCTTGGGCAAATTCAGTTTTTACATAAGATTTATCTATATAGCTTGAAAATGGGAAATATATAGATAAACCTTGAGTTCCTGAAAAAGTTTTTCCTGCTGTTTTTGCAACAACTGCATTCTCTACCAATTTCATGCCAAGTTGCAAAGATTCTTTTAAATTATTTACAGATTTTGTTAATTCATTTTTAGTGTGTTGATTTTTAATAATATTAAGAGCTTGTTTTGTATAATTTTCATTAAGTTTTTTGTGAAATTGGCTGTAAAAAGAATAAAGATCTATATAATTTTTGTTACTAAACTGAATAGATTCGCTGCGAGAATTTTGAATTAATTTTTTTATTTTTACAGTATCAAGTTTTTTGCAAATATCTATATCTTTTATAATTTGGTTAATACCTTCTTTTATAAGATCCATATTTTCCAAATCTACTGCAGATTGAGTGTAAAACTGTATTTTATTAGCATAATAATGCTCATAAGTTTTTACTATATTTACAGCCAAAGTTATTGGATTTATATTGCCAAGACTTAAATTTTTTAAAAGCGTTAAATAGTCCCATCCATTTGCTAATTCAACTTCTTGAGATGCAACCATATATTTTGCATAGTTTCTGATTTGATACCCAACTTCAATCATGGCCATTAAACATGCATCCATACCTAAAATATCTAATTTTTTGTTTTTCAAAACATCTGTTTTAATTTGTCTTAAGGCATTAGCTAGTTCCTGATTGTTCATATATGTTCTATTTAATTCATTAAAGAGTATGCCTCTGTGTGATGATAATTCATTTTCAAAATTTTTTGTTATACCTTCAATCTCTAGTTTTGGATTTTCAACTGAAAGGTATGGGCTAATATGCATACGATGTGAACTATTCCAAACGGGATCTAAAATTCCAACACCATGATTCCATAAAACAAGGAAATAGTTTTTTGCAGGATAATTGTTTACTGCCCACTTCATAGAGCCAACCAAATCTTCAGAACTACTGCCGTCGGAATTTTGAGCTATATGTGTTTCTAAATTTATTTGATTTTTTTCTATTTTATAACGCCAAATTCCTTGTTGGTTGGGTTGGTACCATTGGACAAGGATATTTATTTTATTATTAGAACCTATTGATGCCATATCAGTTAGATTTTTAGTTGCAAATTTACTTAAGTTATTTTTTGCCTGAACAAAAATCAATATGGTCCAATCTTTGTTTGGTTTTGCATTTGTGCAAAAATTATACGAATAGAAAATAAATGAACATAAAATAATATAAACGCTAGCTTTGATCTTCATAAATACTCCCCCCTAAAAAATTTGGTTTTTACAAAATTTACATTGCTTATCTTATCTGTTTATAACTTAAAGAAATTTTTAAAACCAAATCAATAATTTCAAATATAAATAAAAAATTGCTTTATTCTATTTATATTTGAAAGAAAAATTTAATAGTCATAATTTCTGATAAAAATTATTAATTTATAATTTTTAAAAAATTACGAAAAAATAATAAACTTTCTAAATTTTTGTTAAATTGTTGGTAATACAAATAAAAAACGTGTCAGCATATTAAAAATTAAGAAAATCTAAAAATTTATTTTATTGGGAGTGCCTACTATGAATTATGATTTCAAAAAAATAGAAGAAAAATGGCAAGATTATTGGGAAAAAAATCCATATTTTAGTACAAAAAACGATAAAAAATTAAAAAAATATTATTGTTTAAATATGTTTCCATATCCGTCAGCTTCTGGAATGCATATAGGACATTGGAAGAGTTATATATTACCCGATGTTTATGCTCGAATTAAATTTTGGCAAGGATATAATGTATTGCATCCTATGGGTTGGGATGCCTTTGGATTGCCGGCTGAAAATTATGCAATAAAACAAGGTTTGCATCCTAAAAAAGCGACTGCAGATAATATTGCAAATTTTAAAAAACAGTTAAAAGCGACGGGTGCTATTTATGATTGGACAAAAGAAGTAAATACTACTGACCCTGAATATTATAAATGGACACAATGGATATTCTTACAAATATATAACAAAGGGCTTGCTTATCAAGCCAATATGCCTATAAATTGGTGTCCATCTTGTAAGACGGGTCTTGCAAATGAAGAAGTTGTAGGGGGAAAATGTGAAAGATGTTCAACGCCAGTTACTCAAAAAAATATTAGACAATGGGTTTTTAAAATAACTGATTATGCAGAAAAGCTTCTTGAAGGTCTTGATAGAATCAATTGGCCTGAAAAAGTTAAATTGATGCAAAAAAATTGGATAGGCAAAAGTTTAGGCGCTCAAATTAATTTTAAAACAGATAAAAATATTGATTTACAAGTGTTTACAACCAGACCAGACACTCTTTTTGGGGCAACTTTTATGGTAATGGCTCCAGATCATGGTTTAGTAGAAAAAATAACTACAAAAGAACAATTGGATGCAGTAAAAAAATATCAAAAAGAAGTTGAATTTTTATCTGAGTTTGATAGAACTTCTGATTTAAAAGAAAAAACTGGAGCTTTTACAGGAAGTTATGCAATAAATCCTGTAAATGATCAAAAAATACCTATATATCTTTCAAGTTATGTTTTAAAAAATTATGGAACAGGAATTATTATGGCTGTTCCTGCTCACGATCAAAGAGATTTTGATTTTGCTAAAAAATTTAACATAGATATAAAACAGGTTATAAAATCTGTTGAATCTACAAAAAATTATTTCGATGAAAATAATAATCTTATTTGCGCTATGGAAGAAGATGGAGTTTTGATTAATTCAGGCGAATTTGATGGATTAGATGCCAAAAATGAAGGTACAAAAAAGATAGTAGAATTTTTAGAAAAAGAAGGGAAAGCAAAAAGGGAAATTTGTTATAAACTCAGAGACTGGGTTTTTTCTAGACAAAGATATTGGGGTGAGCCAATTCCTATTATTCATTGTGATAAATGTGGTGTTGTACCAGTACCTGAAAAAGATTTACCCATTTTGTTGCCAGAAGTTGAAAATTATCAACCAACTGGAACTGGGGAATCGCCCTTGGCTGCTATACATGATTGGGTAAATATAACGTGTCCAAAATGTGCTGGACAGGCAAAAAGAGAAACTAATACTATGCCGCAATGGGCTGGTTCTTGCTGGTATTTTTTGAGATATCCAAATCCCCAATTAAAAGATAAGCCATTTTCTCAAGAAGATATGAATTATTGGCTTCCTGTAGATTTATATGTTGGTGGAATCGAACATGCTATTTTGCATTTATTGTATGCACGTTTTTATGTAAAAGTTTTATATGATTTAGGATATTTGCCTTTTGATGAACCATTTACAAAATTGTTTAATCAGGGAATGGTTTGTATGAAATCAGAAAAATCTGGGCGTGTAGAAAAAATGTCAAAATCTAAAGGCAATGTTGTGAACCCTGATGATGTCGTACAAGAATTTGGGTCAGATGCTTTAAGAATGTACATACTTTTTATGGGGCCGCCTGAACTTGATTGTGAATGGCAAACAGATTCCATAAAAGGTGTAAAAAACTTTTTAAATAGACTTTGGAATTTTTTAGTTAATAGTGAAAATATTTGTGAAAAAATATCAGAAAAAGGTTTAAAACGGTTTCACTTATTTTTAAAAGATTATCAAGAAAGAATAGAACATTTTAAGACTAACACTGCTGTTTCTGCAATTATGGAATATCTTAATGATTTGAATTCTGATAAAGAATTAAAATTAGATAAAAATATTTTAGAACAATTTTTGATAGCTATATCTGTAATGGTTCCGCATTTTTCTAGTGAATTATTAGAAAAGTTATTAAATAAGCAATTAGAAAATTGTTCTTGGTCTTTTTTTGATCCAAAATTAGCACAAGTTGACGAAATAGAATTTGCAATTCAAGTTAATGGTAAGCTTAGAAATACAATTTTAGCAAAACTTGGAAGTTCTCAAAGTGAAGTTGAACCTTTGGCGGAAAAAGCAGTAGAAAAATGGTTAAATGATAAAAAAATTATTAAAATTATTTTTGTGCCAAATAGATTAGTAAATTTTGTTGTAAAATAAATAAGAAATAGTATATTTTTAGAAATATTTGATAAAGATAATTATGGAAAGGTCTTTAGAGTTACATTTTTTGTTTATTTTTATAGGAAAGGTTTATTATGTTGATGGATGTTTTGTTTGATGAACAAGAGTTGCTTCTTGAAGAAAAATTAAATCTTCTTTTTGCTAAATTCGAAGAAGATGAAGAAGAATTTGATGATTATGATGATGATGAAGATGATGACTATGACTATGATGAAGATGATTTTGAAGAAGAAGAACTTGACGACGAAGATGATTATAAAAAAAAATAAAATACAGTATTAATGTATTTTCGTTTTTTAAAGATCTTAAAAATAAGACCTAGGTTTAATTTTCTAGGTCTTATTTTTTTTGAAATAAATTTAGCTATATTTTATAAAAATTAATTTATTTAGTTATTAGAAAAACATTTTCAAAAGATATTATTTTTTCTTGATTATCTTGATCATCGATAAAAACCATATCGCCATTAGGTAAAACGGATTTAAATAAACCATAAGAAATAGTTTTATCTAAATTATGTATTTTTATTTTTTTGCCTATATAACTTTGGTTTTTTGCCCATAATTTATAAATATTATCAAATTCTAAATTAAGCCATTTTTTGTAATATATATTTATGTTTTTTATTAAATTATTAAATAAATCTTGTTTATTTATGTCTTTGTTTAAAATTTGCTTTAAACTCGTCGCAATATTATAAAGTTCGTTTGATTTAATAAAAATATTATTTACGTTAATTGCAAAAGAAAAAATTATAGCTTTAGGGTAATTTTCTTGCCAGACAATATTAAATAATACGCCCCCAATTTTTTTGTT
>JAIPGX010000031.1 GCA_021735465.1 Candidatus Babeliales bacterium
CTCTATTTTAAAAAGGTTTTTATGTAAAAATTTATAGTTTTGGTAATAATTTTTTGCAGTAGTTTGATTTTTGACTTATCTGCTTATGTTCCCGAGCATTTAGCCAAAGCGCAGTCTTTGAACGAAAAGTTAAAAGATTTGGATTTAGATGAAATTGATGAACAGGTAAAAAATGGAATTATAACACAGGAAGATTTAGATTTGAGTAATTTTGATTTAAGCGCGGCTGATCTGAAAGATTTTAATTTAAGTTGTGCAAATTTACAAAATACTGATTTAAATTGGGCACGTTTAGATAATGCTGTTCTATATAATGTTAATTTTAAAAATGCTAGTTTAATTGCGGCAAATTTTGAAGATGCAAATTTATGGGGGGCAGATTTTGAGGGAGCCAACATGACAATAGAACAAATAAAATGGGCTTTAAAATGCAGCTACGTAAAAAATTTAGATATAAAACGTTATCTAGCAACAAACTCTAAAAGAAGAAGATATTGGTGTAATATTTTGTAGACAATTAAATTGCTTTTTGTTTGAAAAAATAATTTAATTTATTTTAGACTCTAATTTAAATAAAAAATAAATTTAATATTTTGTTATTTAAATTGGAGTTTTTTATGAAAATAAATTTAATATTTTTATGTCTGTTTTTTCTATTTTTTAACAATCTTTGTGCCTATAATTCAGCCAATTTAGCCTCAGTTCAAGCTTTAGATTTAAAATTAAGAACTACAAATCCAACTGAAACAGAACGCGATTTTCAAAATTTTGATTTAAGTAATGCGGATATGACCGGACTTTTTTTGAGTGGGGCATATTTGCAAAATGCTAATTTAAATGGTGCTATTTTAACTGGTACCGATTTGGGTGGAGCCAATTTAACTGATGCTAATTTGAGTAATGCAAGTTTGATTGTGACAAATTTAGGTGGCGCTGAATTAGGCGGGGCAAATTTATCTTCTGCCGATTTAAGTGGCGCTTATTTAATTGGATCTAATCTTCAAAATGCGAATTTAACTAGTATTACTATGTGGGGAGCAGATTTGACTGGTGCTAATCTTGGAAATGCAAATTTAAGTAATTCTGTTTTAAATTATTCATATTTTTTGGGAACTAATTTAAAAGATGCAAATTTGACCGGTGTTGATTTAACTAATGTACTTTTAACTGGAGCTTATTTTGGTGGATCTAGCTTAGTAATTAGTAGAAATTTATTAAAAGATTTAAAATTTTTGGAAAAAATTTTAAAAGAAAAAGCTTTAAATAAAAAAGATAGGGAGAGTTTTATGAAAAAAATTTTGATATCTATTTTGCGAAATAAAAATACTGATATTGAAAGTTTTAGAAAAGCGGCTTCGAAATTAGCATATATTTTGGCAAATGAAGCTTGTCAGTATTTAGAAAAAGAAACAGAAAATATTGAAACGCCAATTGCAACATCTTCGGGTATAAAATTAAAAAATGATATTATATTAGTTCCAATTTTAAGATCTGCAATAGCATTATTGCCCGCATTTTTAGAATTTTATCCACAAGCAAAAGTTGGTTTTGTTGGTTTAAAAAGAGATGAACAAACTGCGATTGCCCATTTATATTATAAAAATTTTCCAGAAGTTAAAGTAACAGATGATGTTATTCTTTTAGATCCAATGATTGCAACCGGTGGAAGCGGTTGTGATGCAATTAAACTGTTAAAAGAAGATGGAATAAAAGAAGAAAAAATTATTTTTGTTTCAGTTATTTCTGCAAAACAAGGCATTGAAAAAATCAAAAAAGAATTTAGCAAAGTAAGAATAGTTTGTGCTCAATATGACCAAGAGTTAAATAAAGATAGTTATATTATTCCTGGGTTGGGAGATTTTGGGGACAGATATTTTGGGACTTTATAAAAATTTATTTTATAAAAGATTTGATAAATTCACCTAAATAATTTGTTGCTAAAATCACCAAAATTCCAATTAATAAATGCTCTATAACAACATGCCACCATTTTACTTTTTTAATTTTTGCCATAAAAAAACTAAAAGATGCAAGTAAAAAAAGCCCCCAAATAATACATAAAATAATGGCTGTTTTAATTGAAAATAATAAAACTGGAATAGTAAATGATAATGCTATGATAAATTTTGATGCAAAAGTTATTAAAGTAGATTCCCAAAGTTCTTTTTCAGAATATTTCCCTTCAAATTCTTTTGAAACATGTACTCCAAGGGAATCAGATAAACCGTCTGCTACTGCTATTGTTAAAATACCGCCAAGTACTGCTAATGCAGATTCTGTACCTGAATACAAACCTACGATCAAACCAAGGGTTGTAATTACCCCGGATGTTATTCCAAAACCTAAACCTGTCTTAAAAGATTGTTTCATAAAGTAAATTACTCTTTTTTTATATTATTATTATCAATAATCTAGATCGTAAAATATAAAGTATAAAAAAATAACCAGCAAGCCCTTTTTTTAAAACTTATTTTCCATAAAAAGCGTTTTGAATGTAATTAATGTCATATGCAGTAATATCTTGATCAATTATTTCTACTGTTGCTACATCAAATCTTAAAACATTGTCAACAATATTGAAATTTCTAATAAAACATTTTGAGGTTTTTATAATTTTTTTTTGTTTAGGATAAGTAACAACTGTTGAAATAGGAAAGTAAGCTTTGTTCCTAGCCTTTACTTCTATAAAAGCAACAGTTGAATCTTTTTGCGCTATTAAATCTATTTCGCCAAATTTTGTTGTAAAATTTTTGGATAAAATCTTAAAACCATTTTTAATTAAATAATCAGATATTATATTTTCGCCCAATTTCCCTAAATCTTGCATAGTTTCCTAAAAAATAAATGTGGATTTTGTACTTAGCCTTTCAGCCATTTTTGTAAAACTTGATTCTGGAAATTTGTTTGCCAAAATTTCTATATTTTCGTTTAATTTATCTTCATTTTTTTGTTTTTGAGCAAGTTTAGCTTCTAAAAAAAGTAAACGAGCTTCAATTTCTGGATTATTTTCTAAATGCTTATTTTTTAAATATTTTAATCTGTTTGCTGCAGTGTCGTAGTCGCCTCTCTTTAGATAAAAATTAAATACAGAAACTTCTTTACCTATTAACTTATGTTCACAAGTTTTTTTAATATCTAAAATATCATTTTTATAAGCTTTGAATAAAGTGTTATCAAGATATTCTTGACATAAGTTTATGGTTTTTTCTGTATCTGATTGATCGCATTCTATTTTTAAAGTTTGATAAAATTTGGATAAAACTGATCTGTAATAAGCAAATTCAATTTTTGAATCAGATGGATAAAATTCTTTGTAATGGTTATACATTTGACTTGCTGATAACAAATTACCCGTATTAAAATATAAATCTGCAAGCATGAGTTTATATTCGGAAATATTTTCATTTTCAGGATATTGAGCAATAATTTTTTCTAAATTTTCTATAGCGGGCTCATTTTTTTTGTCTTCTAAAAAAGAAAGCGTTTTTTGTTTTAGCTCCTCAAAAGACATTTCTTCGGTCTTTTTTTCTTCTTTATTGCAGCTTGATAATAAAAATAATACTGCAATCAATGATATTATGTTTAGTGAGTTTTTATTTAAAAAAAACATTTTAATCTCCTAAATTTTATTTAAAAACCAAATTATGGCTAAATTGTTCGTATGGATTCGACCCGACTTCGCTCCTCGAGCTACGACGGGCAGGCAAGCCCTAACAACCTTTAATTTTGAGCTTGACAAGAATTACTACAAACTGGTTACATTAGTATAATATTAGTATAATAAAATATTGTTTGAATTTTGGCAAAACTGTGTTTGATATTTTATGTTTTTAGGGGAAACCAATGTCTAGAAAAAAAATTGGTGAAATTCTTATAGAACAAGGTGTTATAACAAATGAACAATTAAGACTTTGTTTACAAGAGCAAGAAACGAATAAAATTTTGTTAGGACAAATTTTAATTCAACATAGTTTTGCAACACCAAAAGATATTTCAATGGCCTTGGCAAGGCAAATATCCACTCCCTTTATTGAAAAAATTACAGAACAAATGGTTGATCCAAAACTTTTGGGTAAAGTGCCATTAAAATTTTTAAGACAAAATATTGTGATTCCTGTTTTGTTTGAAGGCAAAAAAACTATTGTTACTTCAAATCCAAGAGATTTGGAGCCGTTGGATAATTTAGCTTTATTAATGGGAGGAGATGTTACGTATGCAGTTTCCACTCCGGGTGCCATTAGTGATGCAATAAATAGATATTATCCGCTTGAGAGTAGCAAAGAAATGATGGAGGAATTAAAAGAAACTGAGAGCAAAGAAGAAATAGATTTAGGCGAAATAGCCGAAGAAAAAGATATTTTGGAGATGGCCAATGATGCGCCAATAATAAAATTGGTAAATCGTATGTTGTTCCAGGCCGTAAAAGAAGATGCTTCTGATATTCATATAGAGCCTTTTGAAAAAGAATTAAGAGTTAGATATAGAATAGACGGCACAATGTATCAAAGATTTTCGCCCCCAAAAAGATATCAAGGAGCTATAATTTCTAGAGTGAAAATTATGGCGCAATTAAATATTGCTGAAAAAAGATTACCTCAGGATGGAAGAATTCAAATAAAAGTTGGGGATAAAGCGATAGATATTCGTGTATCCATACTGCCATGTAGTTTTGGAGAAAGGGTTGTAATGCGCTTACTTGATAAAACAAAAGGTGTTTTAGAACTTGAAGCTTTAAATTTTTCTGAAAGAGATTATAAAATTATTACCAAAATGATATCACAACCAAATGGCATTATTTTGGTTAGTGGTCCGACTGGTTCTGGTAAAACTACAACTTTGTACTCAATATTAAATAGACTTAATCAGTCTGATATAAATATTATAACAGTAGAAGATCCCGTTGAATACACCATAAAAGGAGTAAATCAGGTACAAGTAAAAGAAGATATAGGATTAACTTTTGCCGCATCTTTAAGATCTATCTTGCGTCAAGATCCAGATATTGTTCTTATTGGTGAAATTCGAGACGTAGAAACGGCTCAAATTTCTACTCAAGCCGCATTAACTGGTCACCTGGTTTTAAGTACAATTCACACAAATAGTGCACCTGCTACTATTACTCGTTTAATTGATATGGGAGTAGAACCATTTTTGATTGCATCTTCTTTGGCTTGTGTTATGTCTCAGCGTTTAGTAAGAAAATTATGTGATAAATGCAAACAAGCTTATTCTCCAGATCCAGATATGATAAGCAGAGTTGGATTAACTAAAGATCAAGCAAAAGATATTACTTTTTATAAACCCGTTGGATGTGATGAATGTATTAATACTGGTTATAAGGGGCGTTTGGCAATTTTTGAAATAATGGAAATTACAGATAAAATTGCGCATTTAATTGTAGAAAAAGCTGATGCAACAATTATAAAACGTGAAGCTTTAAAAGATGGCATGACAACTCTTGGTATGGATGGTTTGCGCTATATAAAATCAGGTTTGACTTCAATTGAAGAAGTGCTTTCTGTTGCATATGTTGAAGAGGCTATAGAAGAGTTTTAACGCAGTATAAAAAATATAAAAATTAAATGCTAAAAAAATCGTTTTCTATTATAGAATTTATAGTCTGTTTTTCTATAATTTTAATTTTACTTGTTATTTCTGTGCCTAAATTTTTTTTATTTAATAAGTTTATTTTGACCAGTCAGGCAGATAAATTATTTAGCACTTTTTCTTTTTTACAACAAAAAGCGATTTCTAGTAATTTAACACAAAATTTAAAATTAAATTTAAAAGAGAATAGTTATTCTTATGACAATAAAATTTTTAAATTAGTAGATAATGTAAAATTTGGTTTTTTGCAAAATGTTAATGGTCCACCATCAACCCCAACTAAAAAGATAGATTGTGCAATAAGCTTTGAAAAAATGAATGATCATGAATATAAAGTTACTTTTTATCCAGATGGCAAAATAAAACCTGGAACATTGTATCTTATTGATAAAGATTATAAATTTATGGCGGCATTAACATGTCCGGTCTCACAAGTTTCTTTTATTAGAAAATATAAATACGATAATAACAAATGGATTTGCGTAAAATAATAAACAAGATATTTAAATTTTTAAAAAAAACGATATTACAATTGTTTTTCATTTTTTTATTGGCAGCAATCCCATGTTTTTGGGTTTTACAAAGAAGTTATAAGTTTCAAAGCTTTTTTCAAAAAAAGTTAGTAGAAGTTTTAGAAAAAGAATTTAAGGCAAAAATTAATGTAAAATCTAGTTTTATAGATTTTTTTATTGGGAATATTATTTTTAATAATGGTGTCATTAAATCTATAAAAAATGTCTCCGACAAAAATTTTGATTGGAAATTTGATCAGGCTAAAATTAAATTTTCTAGGCTTAAGCTCTTATTTAAGAAAAAAATTAATCTTGATATTACTTTTTATAATGTAAAAGCAAATTCTTTTTTTAAAGAAAATAATATTACTTTTATTGGACATTTGCACGATATTTTTGAATCGAACAACGATATAAAGGTAAAATTAAAATCTATAAAAATTAATAATTTGGATTTTAATTTAAATTCTTTAAAAGAAAAAGAGGATGCCAAGAATATATTTTTTAAATTACCATGTTTTTTTTGTATAGAAAAAGTTAAAACTTTAGTTAAAAATCAAAATAAATGGCGGGGTTTTTTATCTATAAAATCTGGAAATATTTTTTTTGAGGAAAATAATTTTTTGAAAAATATTCAAGGTAAAAGTTTTTTTTATATAGATGGCGATTGTATAGATAAATCTATTTTTAAAGTTAATAAAGAATTTGATCTATTAGATAAGCACTTTTTTTTAAATTGCTATAAAACAAAATCAGAAAATAGATTTATTTTGAAAGACCAAGAAAAATCGCCGGATATTTTTTTTGATGCTAATTTAAATCATGATAATATTTTTTCCAATTTTTATTTTAAAAATTTTTTGTCAGATAAATTAAGTACAAGCTTAGATTTAACAGGAACAGCTTCTTATAATTTTGTTCAAAAAATTGGGAATTTAAATTTAAAAAATACAAAAGAGATTGTTTTAGAAAATTTTTCACAATATTCAATAAAGCCCGAAAATTTATTTGTAAATTTAAAAATAGATAAAGACTTAATTGCCAAGGGCAATTATAAAATTTGTGTTTCTGATTTAAAAACAGAAACTAGTGATATTAGTAACAAAGTTTTTACGGGTATATGTCTATTTAATAGAGATTTTTTGGCTTTATCTGGCAAAATACTAAAAGGCTTTTATGTACTAAAGTTTTCGCCTTTTCCGGAGCTTTGTGTTAAAAAAATTTTATATTGCAAAAATAATTGCAATTTAATCGATTTAAAAACTGCAAATAACTCTAATGAGTTGAAGGGATATATAAAATATTCTTTTTTAAAATCTTTTTTGCCGGATAATATAAAAAAAAGTGTTTTTGGAAAAGATGTTGTTTTTAAAGTAACTTTGGATCAAAAAAATTATAATTTATTGTCTGGTTGTATTGAATCTTATGGTGGCAGTTTTTATATTCCAGGGAATTATAACCCAGTAAAAAAAATTAGTTTGAATTTTTTAAATAATTTTGCAGAAAAAAAGTTTATTTTTAGTGATCTTAATTTTGATTTTTTTAAAGGCAAAATTAGTTGCCCTCAGGCCACGTTTTTTTTGGATAAAGATTATAAAATTGAATTTGCGCATATGCCAGTATTAATTGAAGATTTACTTATAAATTGGGAGAGAAATTTTTATGGGTTTATTTGTGGAAATTTTTTATTAACACAGCAGTTAAACGAAGATGATCCATTAGAGAATCATTTTAAAATTAAAGGTGATGTAATTTTAAAAAAATCTTTATTTAAAGAAAATAAAAAATTTAATAAAAAAAATAATAATTTAAATTTTTTTATTAGTGATAATCCAATGAAATTGGGGCAAAATTCAATAGAATTTGATATTAATTTGATTAATCAGAACTCTATTAAAATAAATACATCTTTATTACAAGCTGATGCGAATATAGATTTGAATTTACATGTATTTTATAAAGATGATAAACTGCAAAACCCAAAATTGACTGGCAATATTAAAACAGAAAAAGGTAATTTAAAATTTTTACAACACAATCTTTGTTTAAATTATGGAAAGATTCAATTTATTCCAAATCAAATGCATGACCCAATTATAGATCTTGTTGCAACAAATAGAATAAAAAAATATTTAATAAGTTTGCAGGCTACAGGTTCTTTGCAAAATCCTAATGTTATACTCGAATCTTTCCCTGAATTATCAGAAGAAGAAATTTTGGCACTACTGTTTGCAGGAAATGAAGATGCTAGTTTGCAGGGAAATCTGCCTAATATTTTGTTTCAAAATTTAAATTATTTTATTTTACAAAAAGATAAGATTTTACCAGATAATAAAATAAATGCTTTATTTAAAAAATTTTTAATGCCTTTTAAATATGTACAAATTACTCCAAATTTTACAGATCAACCGGGTTACGGAGGAATCAAGGGGACATTGTCTATTGACCTTAACAAGCAAATAAATGCGCAGATTCAGAAAAATTTTAATTTACAAGAAGATTTTACATTTCAGGTGGAATATTTTTTAACTGATGATATTAATTTTAAGGTAATGCGTGATCAAAGAGGCGAACTTGGTTCCCAGGTTGAAGTTAGATTAAGACTTTGATCATTATCAGTATTAGCCAAATTAAGATCATTTTTTTTAATATTACTTTCTTTATTTAAATTATTTTTTTCTTGTTTTAGCATTGTTAAAGTAATCTCCTTTTTTTCTAATTTTTTGTTTAGGCTAAGCAAGTTTTGTTTAGATGTTTCAAGTTCTTTTATCAAATCAGTAAATTGATTTTTTAACAAATTTGTCTTGCTTGTTAATGTTTTATATTGTTCATCTTTTACTTTAATTATTTCTTTTAATTTCCTTTTCTTTTCGATGTTTTTTTTTGCTACCTGGTATATTTTGCAGACCTGGTCCAGTGTTGTATAAACTTTTGATTGTGATGGAGGAAATTCTTTTTTTATGCTTAAAAGATCATCTCCTATATTTTTATGTAGTTTTTGTATAAATTCTTGACTTTTAGAAGCAAAAATTGAATTTGATATTATTGATAAAATTATAAAATTATATATAAAACTTTTCATAACTACTTCTCCCTGTATAATAGTACTTTTAATTTTATTCTTTAATAAAAACTAAATATTTGTTTTTAAAAATTCAAATAGTTTAAAAAGATTATGAGACAATTGTATGAAAAAAAATAATATTTTTAAAAAAAAGTTCTTTTTATTAATTTTTTTAATAAATTTTAATTATAGTTTTTTGTCTCCAAAATCTTTTGCTCTATTTTCTCCTAAAGATAAAATTTCTGAAAAATTAATTGATCAAATTAATAATACTAAAAACAAAATTTATGGAGCTATTTTTATATTTACAGATTCAGAAATTGCAAAAGCTTTAGTTTCAGCAAAAAAAGATAGAAATGTTGATGTTCAAATAGTAACTGATAAATCATGTATTCAAAGTGAGAGTAATAAAATTAGCTTTTTAAAAGACAATGGTATTGATGTATTTGTTTTTAAAGATAAAAATAATAAAAATAGTAGAAAAAATTTTAGAGATGCAATAATGCATAATAAATTTGCGGTTTTTGATGATAAAGTTTGGACAGGTTCATTTAATTGGACAGTATCAGCAAACAAAAGAAATAGAGAAAATGTATTGTGTACTACAAATCAGCAAGTTTACAAAAAATACGAAATTGAATTTGAAAACCTAAAAAGAGAGTGTAATAGATTGCCTATATATCAAGAAAATAAAATCCAAGAACATAAAAAAATAAATAATATCCAAAAAAAAGAAGATTCTTTAAAAAATAAAGTTTTTAGTTTATTAAAAAAAGTAAGAGATAGTTTTATTTAATTTTAGAAATAGCTTTTATTTGTTTGTAAAAATTAAGGGAGGAACTTATGTTTTTTGTTAAAAAAAATAAGTTTTTAATAAATACTTTTTTATTTATTTTTTTGATGCAAACTTTTTCTTTAAATTCACGAATTCCAGAATATAACAAATTAGACACCTATAATTTTCCGCAATTTTATTTACCAAAACCTGTACAATCTGCAGATCAATTGTCTTTAGAAGAAATTTCTTATACTTTTTATAGAAAAAATAATGTTACGGATATTGGGATTAGAAATTTTTTAGAAAAATTTGGATATTCAATTCCTGAACATGCAAATTTGCCTAATATTGCTCTAATTGCTAGTGGTGGAAGTTATAGGGCTATGCTTTGTTTTTTAGGCTTTATGGTAGCAGCCCAACAAACCGAATTGCTTAGAATTTTTCTTTATATAGCAACACTTTCAGGATCTACTTGGACTCTTGCCAATATGTTAGCAAGAAATATTTCACCATTAGATTTGTGTCCAATTTTAAAGGAAAGAGTATCAAATAATCTTTTTGATATTTCTACTATGAATGTTATAAGCATTGCAAAAAAACTTTGCACAAAATGGCGATTCAGGCCAGATTTTAAAGATCATTGTGCAGCAGACTTATGGGGAGCAGTGATTACTGATAGAATTATGTCTGATATAGGCCCAGATGTTGCTCAAAATACAACTTTTGCAACTATTAGAAGTATTTTGGATAATAGTCAAAACTACGCTTGGCCATTTCCATTATTTTCTGCAAGTATAACTCCACATGAAAGACAAGTTAACAATCTTGATTATGAATCGATTGAATTTAGCCCATATTTTGTATCAAGTGATTTTCTGCGTGGACGTATAGATATGCAAGAATTTGCAAGCCCATTTAGTGGCGGCGTATGTCAAACTTTATTGCCTGAAGAAAATTTAGCTACATTTTTGGGTCTCTTTGGTAGTGCTTATAGTTTTAGTTTAGGTGATATTTTACAATTAATTGCACAATATATTGGAGATAAAGAGGTTTGGAAAGAATTCAAGAAAATAATTGACGAGTATCATCTTTTTGAAGAACGATTTTTACCTGCAAATTTTAATAATTATACCTATAATATGCAAAATTTGCCTTTTGGATATCTTGAAAAAATAACTTTGCAAGATGGTGGTCATTCTGGTGTTAATTTGCCATTTTCAATTGCATTAAAACCCGAGCGTGATGTCGATATTATTTTTGCTTGTGATGCCTCTGGAGATGCTGG
>JAIPGX010000032.1 GCA_021735465.1 Candidatus Babeliales bacterium
GGATGATAAAGCCTATTAATAAAAATTGCGTTTATATTATTATCTTTTTTTATTATTTTATTTAGATTAACTACGGAATTAATTAAAAATAATTTTGAATTAAATTTATTTAATAATTTATTTAAATTATAAAGTGATTCGATTATGAATTGTTGATTATTTTTATTTTTGATTTTAAATAAATCTATATTTTTTGTTATATAAATTGGGATTACAAATTCTGAATTTTTTAAAGCATGTATAAGACCAATATTATCTTCTATTCTTAAATCTGAACGAAATATAAAAATAGATTTTTGATATTTTAATTTTCTCATTATTATTCTCCAGTAAATATTTTTTTATTTTAAGAATAAGTATATATAATGATATAAAGCAAAAACTAGATAAAATTAAAAATATTCTTGAAAGTTAAAACTATGTTACAGAATAAAAAAATTGCATGTGTAATTCCTGCAAGATTAGGTTCAACTAGATTTGCAGAAAAAATGTTAAAAAGTATTTTAGATAAGCCAATTTTGCAATGGGTTTGGCAAGCTGCCAATAGCATAGAATTTTTTGATGATATAATAATTGGCACAGATTCTAAAAAAATAGCTGATTTGGTACAAAGTTTTGGTGGCAAGTATATTATGACTTCTCAAGATTGTGCATCAGGCACAGATAGAGTTATTGAAGTTATGAAATCTGAAAAAATCAATGCAGATATTTGGGTTAATTGGCAAGGTGATGAACCTTTTATTACAAAATCTATGATTTCATGTTTACTGCAAGATTGTAATGATTGCAATGTCGACCTTTGGTCACTAAGAAAAAAAATTATTAAATCGCAAGATATAAATAGTTCTAATATAGCAAAAGTTGTTTGTGATAATAACAATTTTGCACTTTATTTTTCTAGAAGTACTATACCGTTTTATAGAGATTCGAACGAAAATAATATTTATTATAAACATGTTGGTATTTATGCTTTTACAACACAAGCTTTACATAAAATTTCTAATTTAGAACAAAGTGATTTAGAAATGGCAGAAAAACTCGAACAATTAAGATTTCTTCAAAATGGGTTATGCATAAAAATGCATGAAACAAATGAAGAAGTGATTGGGATAGATACTGTGCAGGATCTTGAAAATGCAATAAATTATGCAAAATTAACGTTTATAAATTAAATTTTAAAAAACTATTTACTTTTTATATGTTAAAAATGTTAAAAGTAACTAGTTTGTTTATATTACTTGTTTCTACTAAGAAAGGGGAGTTTCTTTATGTACTTGCATAAAAAATTATATTTGATGCTATTTTTGCTATTAACTTTAAATATAAAAACAGAAAATACAAAATTAGGTGAGCCATTTAGTTTTGTTGTTGTATCAGATGTTCATTCTATGAATTATGATAATTCAGTTATAGATAATAACCCAGAGTACTATATAAATTTTTCACTTGTAAACAAACTTCCACAAAGAATAAATGTTATAGATCAAATAATTGGTACAGTAAATACTGTAGGCTTTAGTCAAATTTCTGGGGCTTTTAGTCAAATTGACATAGATAATACTACTGATGCAAATTTTAAGTATAGAATGGCAGCTATAGATTTTAACGATAATCTTTATTTAGGAAATTTAGATTTTTCAGACAATTTTATTTGTACAAAAACAGTAAATAATTCTGTACGTTATATTGCAACAAAAAATGGTAAAACTTGGTTATTAAGTACAGAAAATACACATGGTGGATATAAAATATACACAGATGATACAAAAATTTTTGAGAATTTAGAAAAAGATTACATAAAAATAAATGGGCAAAGTTGTGCACCAACCTGGCACGATAGTTGGAGATTTTTAAAACCAAATGAAGCAACTATTCAATTTGAAGCTAAAGCGGCTCATGATGTAATAGTTATGCTAAGTCCAGATAAATCAACTTTAAGTGATTTTCCTGCATATACGTTTGTAATAAGCGGTTGGGCAGAACAAGCAGGTATTGGCACAAGAACTATTTTAAGAACAGTGAATGGCAATGTTGGTGGATTTGAACTTGGGCAATCGACTTATTTTATAAGTTCAGAAAATATGGACAAATTTTTACCATATTGGATCAAGCTTTTTAAGCTTGATAATGGAAGCACAAATATTATTTTAGGTCAAAGTTCTGAAATTGGTGAAAATATAATTTTAAATTGTATAGATAACAATCCTAGTGCAAATGGACTGAGCTCAATAAATCATTTTGGAATTTCTAGTTGGAATGTGCCAGTTACATACAAAAACATAAAAATATCAACTACAGAAAGTTTTTTTGGCAAGTTTGCACAACCAATATGGAATGATGATTGGCAAATTAAACAAAATGGTATAACAACAATAAAATTTAAAGCCAAAGCAACAAATGATGTTTTTTTATTATTATCTCCAAATAAATCAACAGATCAAAATTTTGCATCCTACACATTTGTAATTCGTGGTTGGGCCCAGACAAAAACAGTTTTAAGAGATCATAATTATACAGGAGTTGAATTAGTTACAAAAGAATCTGCAACGGGAGATCCTGTTATTTTAGGAGATTTGAGCCAAACAGAATTAAAAGAATTTTGTTTGACTATAGATAGAACAAATTCTAATCAAATTACATTAGAATTAAGCCAAGGCGCGAATACAATTATTACTTATACAGATACAGATCCGGCATCTAGAGGCTTAAATAATATAAAATATTTTGGAATATCTTCTTGGAATGTACCTGTAACATTTGATGATATACAAATAACTAATTCTTTGGAACCTGTTACATATTCTGCAAATATTGGAGCATTATCTTGTTTGCCAATCTGGAATGATGCATGGCAATTGCCACGAGCAGATAGTGGAGCAATAAAATTTAAAGCTAAAGCTTTGCATGATGTAATAGTTATGCTAAGTCCGGATAAATCAACTTTAACAAGTTTTCCTGCATATACATTTGTAATAAGTGGTTGGGCCGACCAAACTGGAATAGGCACTAGAACAGTTTTAAGAAAAGGAAATGGTGGTGGAATTGAAATGGGAGCATCCGGTTATTTTATAAGCTCTGAAGATACCGGTGAATTTATACCATATTGGATTACCATAAATAAAATAGATGGTGGAAAAACTGCAATTAAATTAGGCCAAGGTGAGACAATAAATAAAAATGTAATTTTAAGTTGTGTTGACCCAAATCCTGCTTCTAATAATTTAAATAACATTCAATATTTTGGAATTTCTAGTTGGAATGTCCCAGTAGAATATACAGACATAAGCATAGAAAATGCGCCAGTAAGTACAAGAGAAAATTTAGAACAGGCAGGATTTAGACAAATTCAAGGGGGTCTTACTCAAATAGCATTGGGATCTGCACCAGAATATTGGGGCGTTAATACTGAAAATAGAGTATTCAAATTAGAAAATTCAGAATGGTTTCAACCAACACCTAGTGCCATTCTAAGACAACTAACTATAGGTCAATATGGATGCATATGGGCTACAGCAACAGATAATACTATATGGCAACTAGAGAGACCAACAAATACTTGGTATAGAGTTTTTTCAGGTTTATTAAAGAAAGTAGTTTTAGATAATTTCAATGTAATTTGGGGAATTGGTCAAGATAATTGTATTTATAGAGCAACAAATAATACTTCATGTTATCCCTCTTGGAAAAAAATGTCTGATAATTACGTTACTGATATAGCAGTTAAAGATTCAACTGATATTTATATGTTAACTAATGAAAGTTTAGGTGCTGGCTATAAATTTTATGTAAATAATAAAGATCTATCAAAAAATGTAAAAGCTGTTATTGTTCCCGGAGATTTTACTACACCAGGAGATACAGCTTCACTAAATAGATTTATATCTGATTGGGAACAACCATTAAATCAGGCATTAAAATATACTGATGGTGGGCTTTATGTTGGTCCAGGTAACCATGATAATGATGCTTGTTCATATCTTCTTTTTACTGATGCACTTACGTATTTATCAAATAAATATGGATATTGGTTTTACTCTTTTGATATAAATGGTGTACATTTTTCTTGTGTTGGGTGTTATCCTTCTAGTTATGGTTTGATATTGCCATCTTATCCATATTATCAGGGCCTTTCTAGATTAAGTGATGATTTAGATAATATAGATCCTTCAACGCCAGTTGTTATATTTTTTCATTATCCTGTAGTTGGACCTCTGAGCGACGTGTGGAGTAAATCAAATAAAGATGATTTTTATGATATAATTGCAAATCATAATGTTAAACTTGTTCTTACGGGACATACTCATGGTTCTTATGCTTCTTCATCAAGAAATGGACATCCAGTTGCAGACTCAAGTGGAAATGCTCTTTTAGTTTGTACTTATGATCCTACAACACAAAATATTACTAAATCTTTCGTTGATATATATAGTGGAGATGTAACCTGGGATGCTATGTACCAAACTCTTCCAGAATTAAATCCTGCATAAAATTAAATACATATTTTTAACTTAAAAAGGCTCAAGTAAATTAATTACTTGGGCCTTTTATTTTCTTTGTTGCTTTTTAGATTAAAAAATAATTAAAATATTTAAAGTAATTAGGGAGATAGGTTAAATTAGGGTTTTTTAAAGGGGGCGTCATGAGTAAAAATATAAAAAATATAGTTGCTACGATAGTAATTTTTTTGACAGTTGTAGCCATTATCTATGTAAAATTTGTTCAAAAAAAAGAAATATTTAAGCCAGTAAAAATTTTACGAGAAAAAGTTCAAACAATCAAATCTAAAAAAACTATTTCTGCTGATTTTTTTACCCAAAGAGATAAAGATAATAATATTGATTCTCTAGCCATCTGGCATGGTTTTGATGGGCAAGATTGGTTGCTGGCAACTGCCAAGGCTACAGCCAAAATAATAATTTACGATGCAGCGACAGGAGAATTTATACAAGAGTTTGGAACTCCAGGAAATAAAATAGGAGAATTTTCTAGGCCTAATGGCATTTTTGTTATTGATAATTTTGCTTTTGTTACTGAAAGAGATAACAAAAGAGTCCAGGTTTTTTCTTTACCAGATTGTAGTTCTTTAGGGTTTATTGGCGAAGATACTTTAAAAAGACCATATGGTATAACCATTTTTAAAAATAACCTTGGCAAGTATATAGTGTATGTTACAGATTCATACGAAACAAAAGATTTGCAAGCAATGGATAAGCGTGTCCATATATATGAAGTTGATATAAAAGATAATGTCTTATCATCAAAATTTATAAAATATTTTGGTGATATTGAAGGTGCTGGAGTTTTATATAAAGTTGAATCTGTTGCAGTTGATCCAGAAAATAATCGTCTTTTTGTTGCAGATGAAAGTCCAGAACAAAAGAATATAAAAGTTTATGATTTAAAAGGAAATTTTTTAAATCAATTTCTTGGCGATAATATGTTTTTATGTGAACCAGAGGGTATTGCTATTTATAGGACAGGTTTGAAAAATGGCTTTATTATTACAACGGACCAAAGTATTGTAAAAAATATTTTTCATGTTTTTGATAGGTTGACATTAAAACATTTAGGTTCTTTTAAAGCAGAAAAAACAAGTAATACAGATGGAATTATAATAACAACTAGGCCTTTGGGTAAATTTTTGCACGGAATTTTTTATGCAGTAAATGATGATGGCAATATAACTGCTATTAATTGGGATAAGATTATGCAAACTTTAGGTCTTGATAAAAAACCAGAAAAAAAAATAAGCACAAATATTCAAGTTGCAGGCGTGCAAGCATAAAATGTTTTGGAACATAAATCATGAATAAACACATAAAATATTTTTTAAATTTTATTTTTGCGTTTTTTTTAATTTTTCAAATTGCTTATGCTTCTAATTATCAAGTTTCTTATAATATTAAAGATGCAGAAAAATATATAAAAAAAGATAATTTGTTTGTTTTTGATATAGATCAAACAATATTAGATTCTTATATAAAAAATTCTGCAAATCAGGAGCTTGAAGTTAATCTAAATAAAATAATAGAATTTATGACAAATCTTGCTTTAAAAAGATATGAATCAGAAATATTACAAAATGTTTATGCTCGTAATGTAAGTACTTCAGAAAAAAAATTTATTTTAAAAAAATTAAAAAGATATATAAAAAAACGGGTCGAAGATAAAGTCTTTGATCCTGTTGGTCAGATTTATTCAACGGTTTTTGTAAAACCTGTAGAAAAAGAAACAATTGATTTAATAAATAAACTTAAAAATTTAAATATTAAAACTTTAATTTTTACGGCAAGGCCATGGAAATCAAGACAAATTACTTTAAAACAACTAAATTCTTTGGGAATAGATATAACAAAAAATTGTATTTATGATAAGGCTGTTATAAATAGAAGAGACAAAAAAGAACTTAAATTTGGTTATACAAATGGCGTCTTATTTTCTATGCCTTCAATTTTTTCTGATGATAAAGTTAACAAAGGCAAAATTTTAATAGCATTTTTTAATCAGATTGATTATAAACCTGCAGGTAAAGTTGTATTTATAGATGATAAAAAACATAATATATCAAGTGTTATAAAAAATTTTAAAAAAAATAATATAGAATTTGAAGCTATTTGGTATAAAACATGTACTGCTTATCTAAATTTTACGTTAGATAATTATACACTAAAGTTTTTAGATTCAGTTTGGGGTAAAAATTGGAAATATATAGATTTAAATATTAATTCTGTTGTTGATTATATTCTTGGTAAATTAAATATAAATTTAAGATATAAAAATCTTTGTTTAAGTAAATCTAGCAATTCTATTTATTTATAAAAATCTAGTTTAATATTTGACAAAGCTAGTTTATTTTCTATATTATGAATATATATTCATAATATTTAATTTGTTTAATTTTTAAAAAAAGAGGTTTTTATGCCAAATTTTGATGGAACAGGACCAAATGGATTAGGCCCTTTAACCGGAAGAGGTATGGGTAAATGTCGTAGAAATTTATCTAATCCTAGAGGTATGGGTTTAAGACGCAGGTTTTTTAGTGAAAACTTTGATAGATGCATAAATAATCAAAGTGATTATCAGGATCTAAGTGATTATAAAAAAGAGTTAGAAAGAGAACTTAATCTAGTTAATAGAGAATTAGATAAAGAATAACCAAAAAAAGAATAGTAAAAATGGTTAGACCTTTAAAGCAGCGAAAACTTTTTTGTAATCCAAATATAGTTTATTTTAAGCCTCAAGGGATTCCTTTAAGAATATTAGAAGAAGAAGTTCTTTTAATGGATGAATTTGAGGCTATAAAATTATATGATGTCGATAATCTTTCTCAGATAGAAGCTGCCAAAAAAATGGGAGTTTCTCAGCCAACTTTTGCAAGAATTTTAGATAGAGCTCACAAAAAAATAGCCAAAGCTATTGTTTTTGGGAAAGCAATAAAGATTGAAAAGTAGATTTATTTTTTATTTCAAAGATTTGCATAAAAAATTTTTTTCTATGCAAATCTTAATTCTAGACCAAGAGCGTGTGCCACAGCAGCAATTGTTCTGAATTCAGGATTCCCTTTTTCAGATACTGTTTTATACAAACTTTCTCTACCTAATCCAGCTTTTTTTGCTATTTTTGCCATTCCTCCCTGGGCTTGAATTACATTTCTTAAAGCTATAAGAAGAAGTTCTAATGATTCAGCGTCACCTTTATAGCTTTCTTGTAATGCATTATTAAGATATTCAATGGCAAGTTCATGATCTTTAAGCTTTTCAATCAACCAATCATCATAAGATATGCTACGTGATATTTTTTTGACTTGTTTAATTTTTGGCATTTTAAATTCTCCTTAATTTAAAATCGAGCAAATATTGTTTTGCTAATTTTATGTCCTTTGATTGAGAGCTTTTAGCTCCTCCACACAAAAGAACAATAATTTTTGTACCAATTTTAGCATAATACAATCTATAACCTGGTCCAATATGAAATCGTAGTTCGCTAACTCCATCTCCTATAAGTTTTGAATCGCCCAAATTTCCAATTTTTATGCGATCCAATCTACCAAGAATTACTGTTTTTGCTTTAAAATTTTTTAGTTTTTCAAACCATTGGTCAAATGGTTTTTTACCTTTTGTATCTTGATAAATTTCTATTTTATAGCCCATACAACCCTTTCAAAATTTCTCTTTTTATTTTCATTGTATCCTTAAAGATACTTTTTGTGAATTGAGTTGTAAAAAAAGTTAAAATCAGTAATTTTCTTGGCAAAAACCTTTTTATTTACTATATTTCCCTCTTACTTAAAATATTTTATTTAACTTGGGTTTTGGGGTTTTTATGTACTCAAAAATATATTCAGCTACAACAATAGGTATCTCTGCAAATATAGTAGAAGTTGAAGCAGATTTATCAACAGGAATGGTAAATTTTTATATAGTTGGTTTGCCAGATAAAGCCATTAAAGAAAGTAAAGATAGGATTATAGCTGCTTTTAAAAATAGTGGTTTTAGATTTCCAGAAAAGTTACTTACAATTAATTTAGCTCCTGCAAATTTAAAAAAAGAAGATGTTTTATTTGATGTTCCGATTGCGATTGCTATTCTGCAAGCCGAACAAAAATTAAATATGACTTCTGAATTTTTAGAAGAAACTCTTTTTTTAGGTGAACTTGCTTTGGATGGCAAAATTAGGCCCGTTCGAGGAGTTTTGTCTATAACTCACAGTGCAGTTAAAAAAGGAAAAAAAAGAATAATAATTCCAAAAGAGAATACAAGAGAAGCAAGCTTAATTAAAGGTATAGATATTATTGGAGTTGAAAGTTTAACAGAATTAATTGCTTTTTTGCGGCATGAGCAAGACATAAAGCCTGTGCCTTCTACTTTTGATTTATTTAAAGAAAAAATATCAAAACATCCGTTGGATTTTAATCAAGTTAAAGGCCAGTGGCAAGCAAAAAGAGCTTTACAAATAGCAGCTGCTGGGTTGCATAATATTTTATTTATAGGGCCTCCTGGATCTGGAAAAACAATGCTTGCAAAAAGGCTTGCAACAATTTTGCCTTCGATGTCTTTTGATGAAATTATTCAAAGTACAAAAATTTATTCTATTTCAGGGCTATTAAATAGAGAATCTTTAGTTTTACACAGACCATTTAGAAGCCCACATCATACCATTTCTCAAGCCGGCCTTGTTGGCGGTGGTTCAAATCCTAAACCAGGAGAAATAAGTTTATCACATATGGGAGTTTTGTTTTTAGATGAACTTACAGAATTTAAAAGATCTACATTAGAAGTTTTAAGACAGCCTTTAGAAAGTAAAAAAGTTTTAATTTCAAGAGCAAATATGTCCGTTGAATATCCAGCCTCTTTTTTATTGGTTGCAGCTCTTAATCCATGTCCATGTGGTTACTATGGTGATAAAAAGAAAAAATGTGTTTGTTCTTATAAACAAATAAGAAAATATTTTGATAAATTATCTGGGCCTTTGCTTGATAGAATAGATCTACATATAAGCGTCTCTTCTGTAAATTATGAAGATATACAAAATAATTCTATGCAGAATAAAAGTTCAGCAGAAATGTTTAAAGAAGTACTTTTGGCCGTTAAAAATCAGGAAGCAAGACAAGGGGAGATAAAAAATGCATTTTTGGATCCAGATAAAATAGAAAAATATTGTGTTTTAACTCAGGATGCACAAGATACAATGAAAATTGCTTTTGAAAAACTTAATTTAAGCATGCGTGGCTATCATAAAATTTTAAAAATCGCACGAACTATTGCTGATTTACAAAGTTCAGATAAAATAGAAAAAACGCATGTCAGAGAAGCTATTCTGTATAGATCTTTAGATAAAGATGCTGACGCTGCATAATTATTAAAAATATGATTTTAGGTATTGGTACAGATATAATAAAAGTCTCACGTTTTGAAAAATGGCAAAATTTTTCTAAAGATCAGTTATTAAGAATTTTTTCTGAACAAGAACTTGCAGATTGTAGCCCATTCAATCTAGAATCTTTAGCAGCAAGATTTGCAACAAAAGAAGCTTTTTTTAAAGCTTTTAGTGCTAGTTTAGTTAAATTAAATTTTACACAGAATACTTTTTCTTTTATGTTTTCTTGTCAACATGTTTGGGTTGAAAAAACACTTTTGGGGGTGCCAATATTAAAAATAAATTGGCAAGCTTTTGAATATAAAATTGGGTATAAATTGCCAAATTTTGAAGTTGAAATCTCATTTTCGCATGAAAAAGATTATGTTGTTTCTTTTGTAATAATTTCTAAAAATTTTTAGATCTGAAAATTTTTACTTGTATATTGCTTGTATATTATGTGTATTTTGTCTTAATTCGTCTTAATTCGTCTTAATTCGTTTATTTCTTTTATTGCATTTATTTCGAATATTTATTATATTGATATAAAGAATATCAATTCAATATAATCTTATTTTATTGATATATTTTATTTTAAATATATTTGAATAAATAAAAAGGATATTGTATGGCTCAAACTTTTCAAAATTTAGAGTCTGTTACTCCTAGCGTAAAAGACATCGAATTAGCTAAGAAGTCTAGAAGAGCTTTGTCTAGTGTTACATCAAAAAAAAGAAAATTTGTTGAAATTAAACTTAGTGATTCTAAGGAATCTAGTAAAAATATAATAATACCATTATCTGCTTTTAAGCTTTTTGTTTCTATTTTAGAAGAAATGGCGGAAGGTAATTCGGTTAGAGTAGTTCCTATACAAGCCGAGTTAACAACACAAGAAGCGGCAGATTTATTAAATGTATCAAGGCCATATCTTATTCAGCTTTTGGAATCAAAAAAAATTCCATTTCGCAAAGTAGGGTCTCGTAGAAAGGTGTTGATGCAAGATTTGATTACTTATAAAGCAAAAACCGATCAAGCTCGCTGTAAGGTATTGGATGCATTGACGAAAGAAGCTCAAAAACTTGATTTAGGTTATTAAATTTTATGTCAAATATTGCTGTAATCTATGACGCTTGTATTTTATATTCAGCGCCCTTAAGAGATTTGTTTATGAGATTGGCTCTTACGGATCTTTATCGTGCCAAATGGAGTGAAGACATACACCAAGAATGGATTCGTAATCTTCTTAAAAATCGTCCAGATTTAACAAGAGAGCAACTGGAAAAAATTAAACAAAAAAT